>NZ_CAMJUE010000006.1 GCF_946408925.1 uncultured Methanobrevibacter sp. | reverse complement strand
ATTCCAAACCAATTTCATCAAAAAATTTCAAATCAACAAAGTTTTTGAAAGAGTCCTTTTTCATTATCATCGCAACCGTCCCATTCCATGTAGAGTTTGTTGTCCTCCCATACGAATCTGACATTATTGACAATAGCTACGTCCGGAAGTTCACAATAGGTAACACCGTCTTTATCTTTAACATAATTGGCCTGTGCCATGATGTTGGACTCTGTCGGTACGATCATGTTTACCACATGAGTTATTTCATCCTGCTCGAAGCTGCAGTCTGCAAGATCAATGCAGTTCTGGGATTCAGGATACATTTCAACTTCAGACATCTGCCTGTATACTCTAATGTATTCGACAGGATCCGTTTCATCAAGACCGACAATTGACAGCAACCTCAAGTCATGACCTTCACTTGGATTGCACTGGCCGTTTTTGTCAATGTAGATTCTGTCATTTGGATGAATCCTTACGTTTGGCTTTTTAAGCTTTAATCTGAAGACATCACCCAATACGGCCACAGTAACTAAAGTATGTCCTGAAGAGCGAACCTGAACCTTTCCCAATAGATAGCCGAATGCCAGTTCTCCCTCTTTGGCTTTTCTAACTATTGTATGATTCATTGTTGATGATTCATCCAGTGTTACCATTTCACCTACTCTGCACTGGTCGGAGGAAATCCAGGCAGTATGTTCCTCATTAACATAGGTTCGTTCTCCCTCGTCCAGTAGGCAGGCTATTACATCCATCTTCTCTTCATGACTTAATCCTGTCGGATATCCACGGCCATGGCCAATAGTTTCTCTGTACTCATCAATCATTTAAAACACCCAATCCCAATCTTTGTTTTTAATTTTATCTGGAATGTATAGTCCAGTATTTTCCATTGTTTCATCGTTTGCATCCCACAATAGCTTACTACCTTTATAAGCTTTAGGATATTCATGCTCACCTTTGAATAATCTGATTCCGGTTTTGGTTTGTTTTTCTGTAACTGTAATCTCAGGAATTCCGTTAGCTGCAAATATGGGTGATGGGAATATCAATAGCCATTTCAGGTCGACATAGTTCCATTCTTCAAATTCTGTTGTTGCATACCATTCTGGGGCGATTTCAACTTCTCCATAATTGTTTTGATATATTTTGGTTGGATTGTTCTTCAAGAATCCTTCAAGATAATCGGAATCATTTGAAGTTCCTGTACCTGCACGGCCATGTAAATGGTATTGTTTCCAATCTCCCTCATCGTCACTGCCTGATGAATATGCATCATATGAACTTGCCATAACTAAAGTTTCAGCGCCATTGAATAGACAATAGGATTTGTTTCCATCATAGTTCAGGCTGGTGTACTGCATATCCTCCTGGTATGCTGTGAGATTAAAATCAATTTGCATCATGTAACTTCCAGTTGTTGACTCATGATATGTTGCATTATCATTAACATTAACATTACCGTTTATTCTTTTGAATCTTGCAACAGTAACACGACCGTTAGCTAATGATTGTCCTGAAGCGAATGTGGTGAATAATGATGTTGGAGAGCTGCCATCAAGGCTTGGAACGAATCTTGCTCTTAGAAATCTGCCGTTGTCTGTTGAGTCATTGTTGATACTTAAACCTGAGTAGTTCATGAAAAAGTTTGAGTATGTATCAGAGTTTGCATCAAACATTAACAGATCATTACCTGGCGCTAATGTGCTTGAAAATGTAGTGTCATGAACTTCAAGGATCAGCTTTGTGGTTTCTTTGATTTTGTTTGATGGAATTCTTGCAAGTATTGCTGCAGGTTGAGATCCGTATTTTGGAAGGTATAGAATCTTGCATTGTGTTCCGTCAAATGTTTTGATTTTTAGATTTTTTAAATCACTTCTGAATGAACTGGCGTAAGAACTATCCAATAGATTATCCAAGAATAGATAATCATAGTTGGACGAATAGCTACCGCTCCTTTGGTTGTAATTGCTCATTTCAATATTGATTTGCAATTCACTAGTTAATGTCATAATTAATAATTTATTATCTTTTTTATATAAATAATATAATAAAAAAAGTAATATTAACATTAACGGAAGCTATTTGATAATTGAAATCTGTATTTGAAAAGTAGATGATATACATGCAGAATTAGAAAATGATTTGATTTCCCACAACCTTTGCGTTAATGCAAAAAACATTACATAAAAGTGAATTTCAAGAAATTAATTTTGATTAAAATAATCAAAGATTATATTATCTTAAAGATAAAATTGTATGGAAAAATTACTTTAAAAAAAGAGAAAAAAATAAGGAATTAAAATCCTTATTCAAATTTCAACTGTGATGAATAGGAGTTTTAGAAATACTAATAGTCGCATTATTTATTGTTACATTGTCAAGACCAACATAGGTTGCATTTACCGGATAAACCGCATAATCCTCAAATGTATGTACTGCCCACCAGGTTCCATTGCCTACATAAGTTGCAGTAATGTTCTTGCCGTTTGGTAATATAAATAGTAATTTACCATCCCAAAGAATATCTTTTGGAATGTCAGATTTTGCAGAGATATTGACAAATTTACAATTTGTCACAGCAGCATCACAAATTGTATCCCTAAAATAAACTGCACCTATCTAACACTTATGAAAATAGAATATTATGAAAAATACATATGGAATAATAAAATAAACAGCAGATAAAAATAAGAGTTAATAAAAAAAGTAAGTATTTGCTTAATCCTATAATCAATTATTCGATAGTTTTGAAAATAATAAAAAAAAGAGATCAACTATAATATTTATAGTTAATCTGTAATGTCTTCACTTTCCTTTCTTCTGTATCCGACAACAAGCAATATCTCACAAACAACTGCAAGTGCGATGAATTTTAAAATATCATCCGGACCGTTCTCCACAATATTCTTGGTAATCTCATAAGCCTTGCTCACATCCTGTGATGCACCACTGCTTCCACCGGCACCAGCTGAAGAAGCAGCACTGGAAGACCGGCCGCTGACAGTCACACCATCCACACTTGGAGCATCACTGGAAGTTGAATTCGAAGTGGCCACAAGATTATTATACGAATTACTATTGCTTCCCTCATTGTTGAATGAATTCACGGTTTTAACATTATTGCCCTGATTTGTTTTGCGTGACAGGCTTTCACCATTGTCTCCGCTCAGGTCCGGAAAACCGTTATATCCGTTGTCACCGTCAGCCGCATCCGGACTATTGAATCCGCCAGGACTATTGCCGCCGGTGTTTATTGAGCCACCGCCATTGTTTCCAGGAAGTAAAGGATTGCCACCAGGGAACCCTGGCCTTTGAGGTAATATGCCGCTTCCGTTGATTACATTGGTTCTGCCGTTTACGTTTTCAGGTGGAACATATACAAACGGATCACCGCCGTCAACCTCATCGCTTTGATGCTCGAGACCATACTCGAATATTGTGATTACACGGTTTCCTGAAAAGTCATTGTTCCTGGAAGCATCAGTATCCTTGCCGATTGCATCACCACGCTTGAACGGATCATAATTGGTGTCAGCATACTTGTCAGTACGCACCAATGTATTATTGGTCACTGTGGTATTGTCCGCATCAAGCATATGTGACACGTAGTATCCGTCACTTATCACGGTATTGTTGATGACTCTGTAAGTGTGTGTGCTGTCGGTTTTCTGTGAATATGAAATACCATAAATGTTGTCCTCCCACTCAACTTTACCGGTATTGTGGATTTCAATGATGTTGTTCATGATAATGTCATTGTTGTCCTGTGACTCAATACCCGCCACCAGTGCCCAGCTGTGGTTACCTGCACGACCGGTGACATTGATGTAGTTGTTGAGTATTGTAATGTAGTTGTCACCGTTGAAGTTATGTGAATATATACCGATATTCGGACCGTTGCTTTTGGAGTAGAGATTGTTATGTTGTATCAATACACCGCTTGCAGGACCGGTCAGCTGTATTGGATATGCAGTACCGGCAGCATAAGCACCACCTGCAGTTCCAAGACGAATACGGTTGCCTTCTATTAAAAGGTTATCAACCCTGTAGCCGTCCAATGCATACAGGTAGTTCGCCTCATCCTTATATGTAATGTCATCAATCAATGTGATTACATTATTGGTAATGTTGCAGTCCCTGGAATCGCAGATGAACACTGCATCCAAAGTAGGATAGGCGCACTCCGGTCGGACATTGACATTGGTATTTACAACATTACTGTTGAATACCAGATTATCGCAATAGGATATTCCCACCGCCAGACAGAACTCAGAGTCCAGGTCTGCAGTGGTACCCCTGAACGCAACCGTGTGCAAAGGCAAATTGGCATTAATCGTATTGTTTTCAAGTACTGCATTTGGAGAATATTCCATCCTTATACCATAGACACGACCTTCAGCACGGTTATCACCGTTGATGCTGACTGTAGTGTTGATTATTTTCAGGTTATTGATTAGTGAGTATCTGGTTCCCTGTGAATAGATTCCGTAGGCGCTGGCGTCACGTGGAACATTAAAGTCAATGTTCACATTGCTTATTGTAGTGCCACTTGCCCTCCAAAGGTCAATGGCCGCATAATCATTATCCTCATCACTTTCAGTCAAACAGAGTGTCAGATTGTTCAATGTAACGCCGGTAGACTCAATGCTGAAAAAGGTGTTTTTCAATGTATGATTGTTGCCGTTTATTGTCACATTGTTTGCCTTGATTGTCAATATGCCAAGATCCTCCATATCCTCGGATATGAACAGGTTAGCATATGAGTAAGTGGACTTCAAGGTTCCCCTTACAAAATAATCATCAACGTTGTCGCTTGTGATATTGAACACCAAATCCGGAGAATCCGGATTATTGATAATGGATTCATCCTGAAGACTGCTTGAAACAGCAGGTTCCGTTGCATTGGATTGTAGAATATCTGTTGCGTTTTCATCTGCATGAACACCATTCAATACCAAAAACAATAATACTAATGAGATAAACATTAACTCGATAGGTTTTCTTATCTTTCTCACCTCCTAACACATCTACATTTTATAAAACTATTTTAATAAACATTAAAATATGATTTAATTTTTGTTTGAAGTAGAATATAAAATTTAGTAAAATGAGGTTTACATGAAAAAAAGGAGAGGGTTTAAAAAAAATAGTATAGGGATTTGATGATCCCTATTTTTTCACTTTAATTTTAACTTTTTTACTTGTTGCCTTGTAGTTCTTGTTTCCTTTGAACTTGATAACAGCCTTATAGGTGCCTTTTTTCTTTAAGTTTTTGATCTTAAAGGTAGCCTTACCTTTATTGTTGGTGGTTGCCTTATATGTTTTGCCCTTAACTTTCAAAGTAACCTTAACCTTTTTAAGGAGTGTCTTGCCGGATTTTAAAGTTATGGTGTATTTCTTAACTTTAACTTTAGCCTTGAAAGTTTTCTTTTTAGCAACAATCTTGGTAGCCTTTTTAGTGACTTTTGGAGTTGGCTTGACCGGTTCCTTAATGGTTACGGTAGTGTTCTGTGTGATTGGAGCATACTTGCCGTCACCGGAATATGAAACAGTAACCTGATGACTGCCGACAGCCAAATTATCAACAGTAATGCTTGCAGCACCATCCTTCAACTCAGCAGTCTTAACAATCTTGCCGTTGTCAATGCTGACAGTGAAAGTACCAGTAGCATCCTTATCCAACTTGATAGAGAATGTTGGGGATTTGGTATTTGCCGGAACATTGGTAGTTAATGCCTGAGCTGCTGGAACTTCAACACCTTTAACTGTTACAGTTGTGTTTGCACTGTCTGCATAGAAAGTTTCATCTTCTGTGAAAGTGGCATTGATGAAGTATTCATCAGCAGTTAAATTATAAAAAGTAGCATTACCTTTACCTTCAACCACATCAACAGGTTTGGTGATATTACCTATTTTAACAAAGACTTCACCATTGAAATCCTTATTAGCATTAACCATAACAATCAAAGGTTCACCATAAGTGATTGCATCAGCACTAATTGTCAAATTAACATCAAACTTATCTACAAAGAAGTAAATGTTGTTTTTAGTTGCATTATACTTATCATTACCTGCAAAGCTTACAGTAATGTTTTGAGGCCCATAAGGAGCATTGGTAATATTAAATACTAAACTACCATTAACAACCTGTTTAACTACAGGATCAAGATTATTAACAGTTACATTAACATCCTCATTAATGTCCTTATTCATGGTAACTGTAATAGTGACATTTTCGTTAAGCACTGGAGTTGAATGAGTAATCTCTAAAGTAGGATTGTTTTTCACAACTTTAAATTTAGGCAATTCTCCAGAAGGCTGATAATTAACATAGTCAAAACTATTAAAATTTGAACTAGTACTCTCAAATGAATATTCAATCAAATAATCATCAGCAGCCAATGGATTAAAAGTGACATTGAAAATATTTCCAGAAGTTACAGGAATATCATACTTTCCATCAACTCTACTAACCCAATCTCTAAATATACCAACAAACATTGTACCTTCACACCCTTCAGGCACACTCACAGTAACAGTAATATTATCCTTAACAGTAAAAACTTCATTAACAGTTATAATAAAATTTGGAGTAGCTTTACTGACAGTTAAAGATTTAGAAGAAGTTGCACTACCATAATTATCACTACCACCATAAGTTACACTGAGAGTATAACTTCCCACATTTAATTTTTGGTTGAATGTAGCATTAGCAAAACCATTAGTAATTGTAGCATTTACAGAGCCCATAACAGTGCCATCTTTTAAAAGAGTGAAAGTTACGTTTTCACCATTGATGTCATCTTTTAAAGTAGCGTTAACATCAATGACACTATCTCCATAAGTAATAATGTCAGTTGAATTAATAGTTAACTCCGGAGAAACAACAACACTGAATTCTTTTTCTTCAAAGAGGCAGTTAACATTACTGCAACTAGCAATGACATTAACTTTATTTTCATGAGGAGTATAACTTAAAGTGTAAATCCCATTTTTATAAGTGGGCTTCTGTTCCTCGCCACCATTCACACTGAATTTTAAATTAGATGCATAGATATGATTACCGTTACTGTCTACCAACTCAGCCTCAATATCGTTAGGAGTATTATTGGTAAGAGTTTTAGTTAAGAATTTGAAAGACACTTCAGAAATAATTTTCCCAGCAGTAATTGTAATAGGAGAAACAGAATCAAAAGTATTATTTTCTAAATACACATTAGCATCATACAGTAATGATAAACTACTTCCATCAAAAGTCCCCTCAGAATTTTCAAAAATACAATTGGAAATATTTATTAAACCTAAATCCTCACCACTATGCATTTGAGCATTAGTATCTACAATAATATACATGGCTTTGCAATTGATGAATTTACAATTGTTAATGACGGGATTTTTTGTTTTATAATTATCAGCATCCCATGCATATAATGTTCCATCCATAATTTGGATAATTGAAGGATACTGTTGATTTTGATCATTAGTAATATTTTCAAATGTACAATTATTAAACATTACATTTTCAGCATTACAAATATTAATTACACCATCTAAACTGTAATGGCGTTCTGAAGTAAATTTTAAATTTTCTATGGTAATATTTTTACCACACAGAACATTGAATGATGAGGCATCATATTCTGATTTTACTATTTTTATTGTTACCTTTGCATCCCCATTAGGCCTAACAATAATGTTTTCATAAGAGTAAATTTTATCTTCGAAAGTATCATAATCAAAGTCTGTATATCCACCGATATAAAAATCTTTCACTTCATAAACGCCTTCATCAATATAAAAAATAGTGTTGCTTTGCCTAAATATTTCCTGATTAAAATTTTCATGATTTACATGCAATTCGTTATACTCTCCAAGAATTTCATCATTAGAAAGACCTAATAAATCATTCTCAGTAGATTTGCTTTCATGAGAATTAGACAATTCATTATTAATGTTTAATAAATTATTAGCATTTGAAGAACCTGAAACTGCATAAAACATGTCCTCGGTTCCAATATAAATGTTATTGCCACTAATTACAGGAGTTCCATGAATTGTTGAAGAAGCATCGAATGCCCATAATAATTGAGTCTTCCAGATGTTGCCCATTTTAATTACTCTAAATGCCCAAAGTATACCTGCATCGTCACCAACATATAAAATATTGTTAGTACCAATACTTAATGCTGAAGAAACTTGATTAACTTTATAAACTGGAATTACCTCTTGAACATAATACAGTACCATATAAACAGATCCGTCCTCACAAACTGTGAAGACCATATTACCCGCAGCATTACTTACTAACGTGCTGCCGACACCAACAGAACCGTTAACTAGGATATTCATCGCAATGTTGCCATTAGCACCTATAGCGCAAACATGATTATCATTTGTTAAAACATAAATATTGTTTCCGCCAACAACAGGTTTGCCAACAGTATTAGCTAAAACAATATTAGAAGTATTTGTAGCTAAATCAACACGCATTAAACCATTTACTGTATTTACCCAAAGATAATTGTTCCAGAAAATAGGAGCAGAAATCAAAGCAGGAGTACCATAACTAACACCAGAAATATCTAAAATACTTCCAACATAACTATAAACACCATTGTTATAATTAATAACAGCTATCCAAGACTCATTATTAACACCATAACCATACTCACTACTAATATATATATTATTACCAACAACTAAAGGAGCATAAAGACTGGAACCTTGAATAATATTTGAGGTTGGTTGTATTTCACTTCCAGTTGTTGCATTGAAGAAGTATAATTTATCCATATCACAAGGAGCGATTAAAACACCATTATGCAATCCTAAATCATGGAAATTATTCCATTCAGGAGAATAATAGAAATTAGAAGAAACATTCCATAACAAATTACCATTAGTAATATTTAAACAATAAATAGAATTACCATTAGGAACATAAATCAAATCCCCATTAACAAGAGGAGTGCCACCTAAAGCACCACTTAAACTAGCATTCCACAATTGATTACCATCAAAACTGTTTGGAACGATAATAGTTCCATTTGTGTTATTAGTGGAATTTTGTCCGCTCGGAGTTACATATTGGCTGATATCATGGAAACCATTATGACTTCCATCAGTAACATTTAAATATTGTCGATTGTATGCATATATTGAACCTGAAGCATTATTTGCACCCCAGAATTCATTATAATCATATCTCAAGAATGCTTTGTTAGTTTTTTTAGTTGTATAATGATATGCAATATCCTGTCCTTCACTACCAGTGTTATTTACAAAATTACAGTGATAAACATTTAATTGTCCATTACCAGTAGCATAAATAGCGCCACCTCTTCCGGTAGCACTGTTATTTGTGAAATTAGAATAAGTAATAGTTGAAGTTGCACCACTAGTGGAAATAGCACCACCAGTACCAGATAATGCTTTGTTTTCTGCAAATACGGAATTATTAACAACTAATTCACCAGACCCAAATGAAATTGCTCCTCCACTACCAGAAGCATTATTATTTCTGAATTCAGAATTTAATACTGTGAGATATGGTCTACTACCATAACCACTTCCGGCAATAGCTCCACCACTTGTTTGGTGAGCTTCATTACCTGTGAAAATAGAATCTATTACAGTTAAATGGCTGTATGTGTATAATGCACCACCGTTCCATCCTGCAATGTTGTTTCTGAATATTGAACGTACAACGGTTGTATTTGCATTGGTGTGAGTGTGGATTGCTCCAGCCCACCATGTTGCAGAATTATCTTCAAAAATAGAATCATAAACTTCTAATTGACCACAATTATTAATACAACCTGGTTCAACAGTAGCATGATTATTTTTAAAAGTAGTTTCTCTAACGGTCATGTGAACATTAGTTACACTATTTTCATTGTAATTACTTACTGCACCATAACTTGTGGTACATTTTTCAAAAGTACAGTTAATAATTTCACAATTACCTAAGTTTAAATGTACTACAGCTTGGTGATTGCCAGTTGCGGTTACATTTTCAAAAGTACAATTGTCAAGAATATAATTCCCATTTCCGCTGAATTTCATGAGAATATTTCCTCCACAATTTTGGAATCTGATATTTTTTAAGGTTATAGATAAACCACTTGCGCTTGAATAAATTGGAATATCGCTATAACTTACTGGACTACTTGAGCTGCTTCCACCAATATATGTATTAGCAGAACCAATAATAGTTACATCATGATTAATAACAATTTGACCCCCTGGAGTTAAATTTGCTCCAATATAAACTGTATCATAATTGTTATTGTTATATACTGCACCACCCAAATCAGACCAGGTATTAACAGTTGTTGAACCTCTCAAATTAGCTGGCACATCCTTTTCATCTGCATTAAAATCATCGTCTAATGAATTGTCGGCATCATTAGTTGATAAGTCACCCATATCATCTAATGAAGCATCAACAGAAATCATATCATCTGCATCATTAGTTGATAAATCACTTGTATCATCGATGTTTTCAGCAGAAACACAAGAAATTCCCACTAAAAGCACGATGAAAATTAAGAATATATTTAACTTCTTATTCATATTCATTTTCCCACCATTTAATTTTTAAAGGGCAAATCCGATGTAAATATCTAATTATACATCAGATAATATAATAATAATTAAATAAACCATCTGTAATCGATTACAAAAAATCAACTACAACTGATAATCTATCTAATGAAATGTTATATATACTAAAACATATATAAAGTTATCTTAACTTATAATAAAAACATGTTGAAATTTAACATGTTTCTGCTGAAAAACATGGTGGAGAAAAATAAAAATGAAATTGAAAAAATACTTATTAATTATTCTAATTTTGCTAATGCTCGCAACAATGACCAGCATACATGCAACAGAAAATAACACAAATATAGATATGAATGAAAACTTAACATCAATTAATGAAGGTCAAAGTATCTTAACAACACCACAAAACAACACAGAAACACCTCTCCAGATAAATGAAAACCAAGATCCTCCATTAAGTTATTTGGACTATTCAAACGGAGCAGTATACAACACTCAATTATCATTAACAGTTAAAAATTCCTCATCATCAAGCACTACACAAAATGTTACAATTAACCTCCATTTAGACTGGGACTTATACATGTCTCAAAACCATTATAACAAATGCCAAATACAAATTTATGAAAACAACACAATAATTAAAACAATCAATATTCCCGACCAAAATCTACAATATATCGAAAATACCCATCAAACATTAGATACCCAATTCACTTACACAGTAAAAGATAAAACAGAATTACGGGCAACATTACTTCAAATAAACTCCAATATATTAAGTTTTGAAGAACAAAAAAACATAAACCTGAATACTTTGAAAAACAACACAATACTTATCAACAATGTTAATTACTCTAATGAAAATTGGACCAATCAATTGAAATACTTGAAAAAAGCAATAAATGATGCACCAACAAATAGTATACTCCATTTAAACAATATTACTTTCTTAAATGATGAAAATATAACGATTACAATTGATAAAAATATTACAATAATCGGTGAAAACTGTTTTATCAATGGACTGGAACACGGAACAATATTTAAAATAAACCCCCAAGCAAAGGTGACATTAATAAACCTCACTTTCACCAATATCCTCACTAATTACATAATAAAGAATGAAGGAAACCTTAAAATAATAAATAACAATTTTAACAATAATATTGGAAGAATAATACTCAATGATGGCGAATCAATAGTTGAAAATACAATAATCGAAAACACTACAAAAACATGCAATAGCTTCGCATTCAACATTGAAGATACACTTGAAAATGGATTGATTTACAATTCCAAAACATTAATATTGAAAAACACAACACTGAAAAACATTGAATTATCCTCAATAAGTGTTAACAATAAAAATATAATCTGGGATGGTGTAATTGTTAATAAAAACAAAATAACCATCGATTCCTCAGAATTCATAAATATAAACTTTAGAACAATATATAATGATGGAATTTGTGAAATAAAAGATACCATATTAGAAAACATAACAGTATCTAACACAGTATCCTATAAAACACAAACACTTCAAAGATTAGATACTAGTTTCATGTGCATTTCATATGAAAAGACAAGCAGGTCTCTTGAAGGAGGAGCAATATACAATGCCAATAACTTAACAACAACCAACACTGCATTCAAAAATATTCAAGGCAGAAATGGTGGAGCAATATATAACACCAATGAATGTAGAATAACTGGCACAACATTTCAGACAATAACCGGAAACAATGGTGGAGCAATATACAACACTAAACAAATCACTATAATTAACAGTGTTTTCAAAAGCATCACTGGAAATGATGGAGGAGCAATATACAACACAAATAACTTAACAATAACCAACACAACATTCCATACAATAACTGGAAAAAATGGAGGAGCAATATACAATACCAACCAACTAAGTATTGAAAATTCAATATTCAATAACAGCCAATCATACTCCTTAATCAGTGAAATGAAAAATGGAGGTGCAATTTATACCACCGGAAAATGCAACATAAACAATTCCACAATAACAGAATCAAAAATCGTTACAGGTTATGGTGGAGCAATATGTAATGAAGGAACATTAATCATAAACAATACAATAATAAGTAAATGCAGTTCCCAATTAGGAGGCGCCGTTCAGGGAGCAGGTACTGGAATACACAATAGTGGAATAATGACAATAAACAATAGTCAGATTATCAATAACAATGCACACTACCCAATACATCTCAGAAAAGATGATGAAAGTGGATTCACATACATTACTAACATATATGCAGGAGTAATATCTAATAGTGAAACTGGAAAAGCTACAATAACAAAAACGATAATCAAAGACAATAAAATAACTCCCGGAAGTAATGGTAATTGGAATGTATATTATGGAACTATTAAAAATAATGGAAACATGGAAATATCAGGATGTATTTTTGACAATAACACTCCAAAGTGGGACAAATTATTTGGAGGAGATGGATCATTTAACATATACAATACCGGAAAAATTACAGTAATGTACTGTTATCTATTAAACACAGAAATTTATATCCATGACATGAATACAGCAAGTGGAAGCCATTCTCCACATAGTTTCTTATTTAATACCGGACAAGGAACCTGCAACATAAACTACAATTTCTACTGTCTAAACCCAAACAGCATAATTCAAAATGCAAACCCAAATTATTACTTTATTCCTGCATTTGAAGATGATTACTACCCCATCAAACTCAACGAAGACAAAAACATAACATTAACATTAGGATTAACAAATGGAATAGATAAAATTGATTTTAATGATTGGGACAAACTTTTAACACCCGGATTGAACGCAACAATAACAACACTAAATGAAAATGGAGAATATATCAATATTACAACACTTTTAAAAGACAAATACACGTTCAACTTCAACTACACATATGTCAAAGCAATATATACAATATATTCCAACATCCTAAACTACAAAAACACCGCAATAGTTGATGTGGGAAAAGAGTTCACCAATATGACCGTAACCTACAATAACATAACCTACAATGACGGAAGCAATATCACATTCCATGTTAAACTTGATAACGCAACAGGAAACGTTACATTCACCTACAACGGCAAAAGAACCACAGTAAATCTTACTGATGGCGAGTGCAACTACACAATAACAGAAACACTAAAACCGGCAAACTATACTATGAGAATCGATTACAATGGTGATGATGATTATTTCAGAATAATCAAGCAATACTACCAATTCAGTGTTTATAAAATACCAATCAACATTACAATCACAGCCAAGGAAATCAAAGTTGACCAGACTGGTGAGATAACAATAACAGTAACACCCGGCGAAGCAAAACCAAAGGGATTTCTATACCTTACCACGGGAGATAAAGTTCGTAAATTCCTTGCAGACACTCAAGGATCAAGAACACTTAACCCTAAAAACTTTGAGGAAGGAATATGGAATGCTACTATAATATTTGAAGAGGACGAATATTACCTTGGAGGCCGTGCAAGCACCATATTCATCGTAAGCAGATACGCAACCAACATAACACTGTCAAGTAGAGATGTTAAGGAAGGAGAATCCGCAGCCACAGTAAACATCACCATTACTCCAGGTGACGTTAGAGGCGAAGCAGTACTTGAAATCAATGGAGTAAATCAGACAATATTTATAAACAAAACCATTACCCCAATTACAATCACAGACCTAAAAGAGGGAACCTATCAAGTTAACATCTATTATCCTGGTGATGCCAAATATCTGCCATCAAATGCCACAACAGTGTTCAGTGTGGCAAGAATAACCTCACAGTTAACCGTAGACATAACCTACAATGAAAATTTAACAGGAAACATTCAGGTAAAAACCAACTACAAAAACTGCACAGGAGAAATTGGAATCTACATCAACAATGACCTGACAATACTCAACCTAACCGACGGTAAAATAAACACACCTGTAAAATTCAAAAGGGGAACAAACTACATATACATCCACTACAACGGAGACAATTACTATTCAATAAGCAACTGGAGCACTACTAAATTTTTAGATGGTAAACCTGAACTGACACTTGAAACAACAACAATCCTATCCAATCAGGAAGGATATATCAGAATAACCCTAAAAGACATTGGAAACAATCCATACGAATACACAGACATCACATTGGAGTTCAACAACCAAACAATCACCCTGAAAACCAATGAGAACGGTACAGTCTACTACCCTGTGAAGGTGGGTGCAGGAACCTACACTGCAAAAGCAACCTACAATACCACCTCCATCACAAAGACATTAACAGTGAAAATACCAACAAAGATAACAGTACAAATATCTGATATTAATCAAGACGATGATTTAATGGTTTATGCAACATTGACCGGAGACGATGAAAAAATAAATGACTACATAATCCTTGAAATCAACGGCCAGTATTATAAGGTAATAATCACTAACGGTGTAGGTTCAAGAAACCTCGGTGAATTCAAAGCCGGAACATACACCTATACTGCAACATATCCGGAAAACAATATACTCTACTCTGCAAACACCACCGGAAGCTTTAAGGTGATTAAAAATAACTACAAGATAACCGGAAACACAAACATAGTACAGTACTATGGAGCCACCAAATACTACAAAATAAGACTAACCAACAACAACCAACCGGTAAAAGGAGAAATCATAAACATAAAAATCAACAAAAACACAGTACAGGTAAAAACCGATAATCAGGGTTATGCAACACTAAAACTCACACTCAAACCAGGCAAATACACCATTACATCAACATACAAAAATGCGAAAGCCACAAACAAAATCACTGTCAAAAAGACACTCATCACAAAAAACAAGAAAATCAAAAAGGGAAAAACACTAACATACACTGCAAAGCTTTTAAACAAAAACGGAAAGAAACTTAAAAACAAAAAGATCACCTTCAAAATCAACGGCAAAAAATACAAGGCAAAAACAAACAAGAAGGGAATAGCTAAAATCAAAGTCAAAAACCTGAAAGTAGGAAAATACAAAATCATAACCACCTACGGCAAGCAGAAAAACACAAACTGGATAACCGTTAAAAAATGAAAACACAATAAAACCATCACCATACTAATTTTTTTTACTACATTCCCATTATGCTATATTGGAAACATTCAGATATCAAAACCTAACTAAAAAATGAAAAAAATAGATTGCAGAGAGACAAGATCCAAACATAATTTTAACATGTAAAAAGGCAGATAAACTGATATTTATAAACCTATTGAGTTGACTATGGAAAATTAATTATGAACTGCAGAAATTATCAATATGACTACTTTTGAAAAATAGTTGATACCCCACAATACCAAAGTAGAAACTAATCATAAGTAGGCATTAATGCAAAAAAACAATTTATAATATTCTATATCAAGTTATCTTCATTCTTTGAGTCCGCATGACCCGTATAATCACAGGGACACCCGAATATAAGACAACAGCCATGATAAAACCATTTACAAAACATATTATTCATTCCTCTAATCTAATTTATTACATTAATACTTAATAATATTACTGATTTGTTCTGGATATTTTCGCTAATCAGCATTCATGAAAAAATAAGCTGTCCATCTCTGAGGGACTGTTGCGACGAATGAAATGAGTCGCAATGGATATAGGAAGAAATAATTAATATTGTCAGATTTTAAGAACCGACCGTTTACCGGTCGGTTCGAGGGTTAAGTTTTGTTAATTTCAAGGGAAAGCAAAAACACTTCCCCCTCAAATATAAACAACGAGCAAATAAATGAAAGTATAGCTCCAGTGCAAAAGACACCTTCACAGCTATATTCTGGTTCTGTTAAATCCCATATCCTTCAATATCCTATTGTATTCCTCACGGGTTGTAAAGGAAGGAGCGTTTTCATCTCCGGCAGATCCGGTTTCACCGACTTCACCTGAGTTTTGAGGGTTGCGTCCGCCCGGAGTTGAAATGTCATTGGTGGCTTCGATTTTTATTCTTCTCTCGGCCAGCTTCTCCATAAGCTCCATATCTACATTACCAGTAAGTAGCTTATCAATAATTTCCTTATCCTGTGCGTTTTCATTATAGTTGAAATTATATTTTGCTTCGTACTCCTTTATTTTCCTTTCGTTTTCATGTTTTCTAAGTTCAGACAGCTCCTTTAGGATATCCTCCTTATTGTTTATGAATTCCTTGTTTTCCTCTATGGATTTTTTTATCTTGTCATACTTTTTGGATTCCTTTTTTAAGGTGGTTATCTCATCCTGAAGCTTTCCGATTTCCGCATCCTTTCCCTTGAGTTTTTCAAGCAAAAGATTGGTTGCCACATTTGCGTCCTGGTTTTCAACTTCAGAAGGCTTGGGATTTGCGGTTTCACCGGTCTCTCCGGTTTGGCCGGTTATTTCAGAATTCAGCAATGTAATTTTTCTTGGGTTTTTGGTTACGCCAACATCTATTAGGTTCATAGTATCAATTCCAAATGAATCTCCGTTATCTTTCAGTAAAACATCAACTTTAGGGGACAGGCCTTTGCCCTTCATGTCAAGCTCATCCGGAAGGTCAATGAACAGCTTTCCCTTATCCTCTTCAAACACGATATTGTTTCCAATGCCTATGTAGACCTTGTCGTGCTCTGAGGTTAATGGGATTCCACCACGGTAGTTTTCAGCAATCTGTCTTAAATCATCACTTGTCCATTTGACAGGTTTGTTGAGACGCCTGTCCAGATCCGAATAGTCATAGAGTCCGACTTCAAAAAGTTCATGTTTCATGATTATCACATTTTATTATAATATTTATTATATAATTTATTACTTATTTTATATAAACTTTTATTATATTTCGACGCCGCTGTCACTGACAATCCGCTCACCTACAGGCTGCTCCTCTTCGAAGTTAGTTAAATAATTCTTGTAGATTTCATCACCTTCAGCTGTAAGTTCCATAATGTATCTTAATACATCATCTCTTGAATAGCTGAAATAGATATTCAATGTTTCATCAATGCCCATAAGTTCCAGCTGCATATTCAACAGCTGATTGCAGTATTTCAAGACCCATTTCTGGTCATTGGCCACATTAACGATAAACCCGGTAATGGCCGAGTCGTTGATGTATTCAGCAACGTTCTGATTGGATCTTTCATTACCCGCCTGAGACTGAGGAGTTACAAATGTCCTCAGGATATTGTTTCTAAAAATCTCAGTCTGCCTTGTATAGTCTGACTGGTAGTTGTTACCACCTAAGATTTTGGATTCAATTCCCGGAGGCACAATAGCCACATTTGAATCAGCAGTGGTTCCATAATCTGCATAAAGATTCTCTTTAGCGGTTGATGACAGTTCGGTTATTATAGGCTGGCCGTTTGAATCAAGTGATGGTTTTACTTCAATGATATTATCCTTATTAATTCTCTCCACTTGGTTACGTTCCAGATTGCACTTGTGGTATATATCATCTAGGCAATTTAGGATAATGCTTTGAGCTTCGCCGTAGATTTCATTGTACATGAAGTTAATGACTTCATCAGGTTCATACTTAACCGTTAATGTTCCTTCTTCCACACTAACATAATTGTCGAATTCTTCAGGTGATCCGTTTACAATATCCTTTGGCATTTCATGAAGGTATAGTTGCACTTCATTATCGTCATTGAATTCTTTTTTAAGGCCGTAACCGTTAGCACCGATTTCCAAAAAGATTGGTTTTATATATTTGCCTATTGACTTGTCCCAGCGTTGTACCGGTTTGATTAATCCTTCTCCGTCAACCATTCCTCCCTGAAAGATGTTTTTAGCTACTTGAGATATATCAATCTTCCTTGCCCATAAGATTAAAGTAAATTTCTGTTCTGCAGATAGTTTGTTTTCCTTATCTACAAGTACAATATTAACATTAGCCTTATCAATTCTGTTTTTCAATACTCCTGCAGTATAACCGTCAAGTTTAACAGCATAACGTGCATTAGCTATTGTCTTATTGATTACTGGTGGAAGTGCATCGACAAGATCCAGACCGGTATTGATTCCATCAGTACGAGGTTGTCTTTCATCCTCACCCCAATAACTACGTTTAGTATTGTACTGCTCTACACGATTATTCAATAATCTGGTTTTAATAAAAGAAGCAATTCCCATAATTATCATTTCCAAATAATTTTATTATATAATTTATTATATTATTTATATAAACTACATAATAAACTTTTGATAAATTGACTCTTTCAAAAACTTTGTTGATTTGAAATTTTTTGATGAAATTGGTTTGGAATTTTTAATTTTATCTAAAAATAGTTAAATTTAATAAATAGGTGGAGTAAAAGTTTTTATCATGCTAAACCAAAAAACAAATACTCCAAATAGTATTTTAGATGTTAAACAATATATATTTTGCGATTCTAATGGTAGATTAGTCCTTTCAGATCCTCGTTTTGTGAAAATTTTTAAATCCTGTCAAAAAGCTCTGAAATCTTTTGATTTAAGTTTTAAAAAGGATGTTCCTTATTTTAAAATGAGTATGGCTAGATGCCCACATTGTGGAACTCGTCATGTTGTTAAATATGGTTTTACAAAAAGAACATTAGTATTTAAAGAAATTGGTAAAACTAATGTGAAGGTTCAGCGTTATATTTGCAAACGTTGTGATAAAACCTTTCAAACAGATTTAACAAGTCTTGTTGATAAAAACAGCAATTTTACGAATGAATTGAAAAGTGAATCAGAACATTTAATTTCAGATTATCTGGGAAGCTTAAAAAATGTTTGTAAATCATTTAAAAAATTCTTTGGAATCACAGTTTCACATCAAACAATTGAAAATTGGCTTTTTGTTAATGAAAACATTTTAGAATTTGATTTAGGGCGTTGCTCGGGTTATTATGTCTTTGATGTAGAATGGATAAAAATCAACGGAAAATGGAAATATCGTCACACATTACTTGATTCTATTTCAAATTGCATCGTAGCCGATGCAATTTACGATACTGAAGATGAAACAACTGTTGAAAAGTTTTTAAGAGAATCTACAGCAAATAAAAATAAAATTGCAATCACAACAGATTTAGATAAAAAATATGCCTCAATTATCCCAAAATTAGGTTTTAAACATCAATTATGTATTTTTCATACTAAAAAAAGTTTAAATAAACAATTAAAAACTTTTAAAGATAAAAATCGCATTTCTGACGAAGAATATCAAGAATGTCACAAACAACTGAAAATAATCAAAGATTTATTCGATTTAAATGATTATAATGAATTCAAAAATGAAGTACAATCTTTAATTTATCGTAAAGATGATTTTCATCCAGTGATTTATAAAATAATCAGAAAATCAATCACTCCACGATATAAAAGCTTCATTTATCACTTAAAAGATAAACGAATTGAAAAAACAAGTAACAAAATTGAAAATGCATTTCAAAAAACAATGCCAAAATCAAGAAAACGAACATTCAAGACCAAACGAGGCGTTTTAAAACGAATCTATCGCAGAGATCTCATTTGGAATGACAATCGCAAAAAGGATTTTGAAAATCAACAAAGTTTTTGAAAGAGTCTGAAAAAGTATATTTTATATAAAAGAAATAATAAAATATATAATAAATTATATAATAAAAAATATAATATCATTAGTGAGGTTTGATTATGACTATAAGGAAGCTTGTCGGAACATTGGAAAACAAAGGCCCGTACATTGACCAGGCCACAGGCCACTGGTTCTACTGGAACGGCACCAAATATGTAGACTCAGGCTATCCCTATGCAGTCAAGCCCATTATAGAATTCAAAATCGAAAATGGAATATTATACTATTCAATTACTTGGGAGGCACAATGAAATACATCAAATACTTTGAAACCCTTGAAGAATACGAAGATTGGATAAACGTAGAGGAAAACGCTGAAGAAGTCTACAGGACTGAAGAAAAGATTTGTGTTGACGGCATAATACTCAGCCACACAAACAAATCATATGAAGAGGTGGAAAACATTGCTTTATGAATGGTTAGAGCGAAACAGAAAAGACATTGACATATTAACTTCATTTTTAGTCACCATTATACCAATCATCATGTTATACTCAGAATCTTTAGGAATCACAGAAAATACCATTCCCTACTGCATACTAATGATTATTTTAGGCGTAGCCAGTCATTATGCAAGTAGGTTAAGAGGCGATGGGGATGTTGAATACGCAAAGAAAAAAGCTAAAAGAGTTTTGGGATACCCTCAAAAGGAATAGGCTTTTATGGAGAATATTGTTAAGCTGATTACCATGAAAGATTTAAAAAAGAAAATCATCATCTGTAACTTTACCAAAACAATTTCAAGTGCTGTTTTAACAGCAATAGCTATCAACATCATAATGGATAACGCAACAAAGTATGCTTTAATGGAAGGCATAATACCATTTGCTTTAGCCATCATCATTGTACTATTAATTGACTTGTATCAGTATAGATGTGACAAAGAGGATAAGACTAATTTGAATGAACTTGAGCAAAGAATCCAGAAACTGGAGGGTGAGGAATGAAGATACTGATTGCAGTTCCAACCTTTGAAACCATAAAACCTGAATGTTTCAAAAGCATATACGGACTCAAAAGACCTGAAGGTTTTAGTCTGTACTTTGATTATGTTTCAGGCTATGACTGCGCCAAGGCAAGAAATCAAATAGCTAAAAACGCAATGGTCGGAAACTATGACTATGTGCTGATGGTTGACTCAGACATACAATTGCAGCCTGACACCTTAATCAAGCTATTGGAATGCGAGTCAGACATTGCTCTTGGATGGTACTACAGAAAAAGAACAAATACTGATCAGACAGTGATATTCACTTTCGGCAAAAACTTCGATGATCAAAACTGTATCAGGGGTCACACAATGATGCATGAAATACCAAGACCAATTGAAATCAAAGGAGGTGGCCTTGGAATAGCGTTAATTAAAGTGGAAATCTTTAATAAATTATCTTATCCGTACTTTAAGTTCGTCACTTACCCTGATGATTCAGTATTGTCAGAGGATTTATACTTCTGCAATCTAGCCAGTGAAAACGGCTGCAATATCAAATGCAATCCTTCAGTTAAAGGAAACCATATATTCGATGTGATAATGTGAATGATACAATTGTTTTATTGGAGGAAAGAAAGGAGATTACTACCTTCTTATTGGATGATGGAGTTAAAACATTGGTCGATAATGTAATAACTACATCTGGTAGTAGTCTTGGATACGAGTATTCCAATAAGTGTATGGTTGATGACATACTTTGTATTTCAGACAAATCAGCAATAGGAAAAGAGTCACTCAGAAAATACACTGGTGACGCAACAGAAGTTCCTGTTGGCGTCCTTGTCAATGAACCGGTTGTAATGACAAACGGCGAGAGAAAAGGAAGTGTACTTCTCTTAGGTGGACTCTACAGATTGAAACTGGCTTCCGGTCAAACTGTTAAAGCTGGTGACAGAATCAAACTGACACCAAACGGAGCTATTGTTGACAATGCTGGGGAGTTCCTGGCTTTTCATCCTGTTGCAGACTCTGATGAATACAATTATGTCAATTGTTTCCAAGTAAGTCTTGGAGGTAAAGGAGAGAAAGGAGACACAGGAGATACAGGTGCTGCGACTGTAATCCTCGGGTCTTATGATACTTTCGAAGAACTAATTGCAGCACATCCAACTGCCAATGAAGGTGACGCATTCCTAGTGGATGGCGAACTATTCGTTTGGCATAACGATTAAAAATTCAAACTAAATAAATAGAGGTGTTTATATATGGCATGGGAAAGTGTTGGTGTAATCAAAGGACCAAAAGGAGATACTGGTGAGAAAGGAGAAAAAGGTGACACTGGAGATGCATTCACCTACGACAAATTCACACCAGAACAATTAGCAGGATTAACTGGTGAAAAAGGTGACACTGGTGCTAAAGGTGATACTGGTGATGTTGGTGCAACAGGTGCTACCGGAGCAACTGGAGAAAAAGGTGACACTGGAGCAACCGGTGCAACCGGTGAGAAAGGTGACACTGGTGAGCAAGGTTTAAAAGGTGACACTGGAGCAACCGGTGCAACTGGTGAAACTGGAGACCCATTCTCAATCTATAAAACATATGAATCAGTTTCCGCAATGGAAGCCGATGCAGCTAATGTTCCTGAAGGAATGTTTGTAGCAATCCAATCCACAGTGGAAGATCCTGATAACGCAAAGTTATACCTCAAAGGTGCAAGTGAATTCAGTTTCGTAACCGACATGTCCGGTGCAACAGGTCTTAAAGGAGACACAGGTGCCAAAGGTGATACTGGAGCAACCGGAGCTACCGGTGCAACTGGAGATAAAGGAGAAACTGGAGACCAAGGCCCACAAGGTTTAACTGGTGATAAAGGGGACACTGGTGCTACTGGTGAAACCGGAGCAAAAGGTGATACCGGAAGAACCGGGGACAAAGGTGACACCGGAGATAAGGGAGATACTGGGGATACCGGTGCTAAAGGTGACACTGGTGAAACCGGACCGCAAGGCCCTCAAGGATACAGTACCATCATCAAAGGAAGTTATGCCAGTTACGCTGATTTAATCGCAGCACATCCAACCGGAACCACAGGTGATGCATACCTTGTAGACGGAGAGCTTTACGTTTACCAATAAAATCCATTAAAATCCCTCAAAAGGAAGTGCTGGCTTAATAGTTAGCGCTTCCTTTTTTTATAAACAAATAATAAAGGTGATACAAATATGGCATGGATAAATGTAGGAAACATAAAAGGTGAAACTGGTGCAAGCGGCCGTAGTGTCAATGTATATAAGGACACATCACACGGCCAAATAATTTTCGTTGGTGATGATACAGAGGCGATAATTTATCTCAGTGAACTCAAAGGAGCTAAAGGAGATACTGGTGCAACTGGTCCTGCAGGTCCGGTTAATATGACTTCAACATTGGATACATCAGATACAACAAATGCAGTAACCAACAGTGCAATAGCTACAGAAATCGAAAGCATCCAAACAGCGATTGGAAACATTACCTCTGCTCAGCAAAGCAACCTGACATTGCTTGGGAGTTGATTAATATGTCATATACGGCTCCAGACCTTTCCGACATTCTAGCTAATGAGCAGGAACTGAACACCAGGTTAACAAGTTTAAAAACTTTACTTGAAAATCAACTGGATGATTTAAGCACAAGCCATTCCAGTAATGATTCAATTTCAAAACTAATAAGTATGATAAGCAATCCTCCAGTTTGGAAGATTGAGAGAAGTTCAACATATGATTCTGGCCAATTGGGAGATCGTGTTGCAGTAACCGGATGTGATGTATATTCATGGAACAGATACAATCCAACAACCTATGTAGATAACGATTACTGGTATCTTCAATCTTTAGCAAAGAGTTCAAATGCAACAGCATGGGGATTATTCAACACCGGCACAATCAATCCAACAGATAGTTTTGATTTGGTAGTATATGGAAGAGCAATGGCTAACTTTAACAATAATGCTTTTTCAGGTGTAGGTTTTAGCTATGGTACTCCAACAGCAAATTCACCATTCTCAGGTTTTTATATTGGAATTACATTAGACTCAGGAACCTATCGTCCAGCATATGCAATATTCGATAACAGCACTACTCCAACAATAACAAAATTGGATTATGGAACATATGATTCCGCAAACCAAAAATTCAGATTACACATGATACATGATGATGATTATTTGGCAGTATACTGGTTTAAGGATAAGGAATTCCTATGGAATGAATGGATTAACATATCAGATTTACCATCCGGATATTCCAGTGCAGATTTGAAGATGAGTTATGTAAGCCATGGAACAGGCCTTGGAAGAAATGCATATGTTCCTAGACTGGAGCTGGCCTCACCATGCAGATTAAACATACTAAAAGTAGCCAGTTTGATTTTCATAAGGTTACCATTTTTTGGACAATTTATAGAATAATGTATTGTCATCACCAATTATAAAATTTGCTTTTTGTTTTCAACAAGTTCTGATCTTTCATAAAACATAAAAAAATTTCATGTTTCTCATTTTTTCAGCATAATGCTAGTTAAAAATATTTTATCATTATTACTTTTTTCACGATAAAAGCAATTTTTAGTTGAGTATGAACTAAATAAAAATTAGTTATACTATGAAAATCAAATATGTGGGTAATCAAACTCTTGATCCAATAGGGGGTGGTATTATTTCGAACAAGATAATATTGCCTACGAGGGAATTTGGAACATCTGTTCTAATGAACTCTCCTCTTGGCAAAACTATTTATTCAAAGGGAGGAATCCTTATGGGTATCCAAAGAAAACTTTGGGTCGCAATGCTCATATACACCATCATGACGTGGTGTCTTGCATTTGTCATCATATGGATTACTTATAATTAATCCGATGTCATAAATTGATTTCTCCTTTAAATTGCAGGAATCTTCAATATTGTAATGATTGTTTATCGATAGCCTTAATCAGCTATGTTTGGGTTTGTTTATTTACAATGAACACTTCCTGCAATTTATAAATTAAAAAACGATAAACTTTATATATAATCTATTTCATAATATTCATTAGAGTTTAAATCCATGTTTGGATACATAAATTCTAAACTTTGAATGAATAGTTTTAGTTCAATGTCTACTTGTTCGAGCATGTTTATCATGTTGTAGGCATTGATTTTAACTAATTTTACTTATTTTAATGCACTAAACTTATATGACTTTTTTGATTAGTTTTGGATAAGGATATTTTATTATAATATGTGCCAATAATAATTGGAAATTCATAAGGTTACCTAAAATAACCATTCGGAAATTCATAAGGTTACCTGAAATAAATAATTGAAAAATCATTTACTTACCACTTTTTAAAACAGATCATTAAAGCTTGATAAGCGAATATAATCAAATTATAATGCTTAAAAATTCACTATCGATAAAATAAATTAATCAAGGCATGATTCATAGAAAATGCGAGAGTATTCTTTGAATTTGGTGTTTGCAATAATGTGGTGATAAGTAAATTTATATACTATAAAACATTAAATTTTTAGTAACTAAAAGTAACTTTATTTAAGGAGGTCATTTATTTGGCATTTAGAGATTATTTCAAATTCAATAAAGACAAGACAACTTTTATTTTTATAGGTGGAAAAGGAGGAGTTGGAAAAACTTCAGTGTCCTCTGCAACCGCATTATGGCTAGCCGAACAGGGTAAAAAAACTTTAATTGTATCAACAGACCCTGCTCATTCATTATCTGATTCTTTGGAAGTTCCAATCGGAAGCTATCCGAGAGAAATCAAAACCAACCTCTTTGCAGTTGAAATCGACCCTGATGTTGCAATGGCTCAAAAGCAGGCACAGCTTGAAGCACAAAAGGCGGCAAATCCTGATGATGAAGGTGGATTGTTGGGAATGGATTTCCTATCAGACCAATTAGACATGGCATCTTCCTCACCGGGAGCAGATGAGGCAGCTGCATTTGAAATGTTTATGGCAGTGATGAACTCTGAGGAATATGATGTTGTTGTATTTGATACAGCACCGACCGGCCACACATTAAGGTTATTGTCATTCCCTGAAGTAATGGATTCATGGGTTGGTAAAATGATGATGTTAAAGGCAAAACTCGGTTCCGCAACCAATGCATTGAGAAAAATCATGCCTTTTATGGATGAAGTCGACGATCCGCAAACTTCAGAAGATTTAAAAAGAACCAAGGAACAAATCAACCAGGCAAAAGCAGTGCTGTCTGATCCTGACAGAACCACATTCAAGATGGTTGTAATTCCTGAAGAGATGTCAATTTATGAATCTGAAAGGGCATTGGAAGCACTCGGAAAACATGACATTACAGTTGACAGTGTTATCGTAAATCAGGTAATGCCTGATATATGTGACTGTGACTTCTGTCACTCAAGACACAAACTGCAGCAAAAGAGACTGGCTTTAATTGATCAGAAATTCCCGAATCAGCACATCGCTGAAGTGCCGTTGTTCAAGGATGAGGTCAAAGGTCAGGAAAAATTATTGAACCTTGCTCATATCCTCTATGATGGTGAAGACAACGATGAGGTTGTTCAGGAAGCAATTCAGTTATAAAAAAATTAAAAGTTAAAGATTAACTTTTAATTATTCTCATTTTTTCTTAAAATCCAACCTGTCACTTCTACAATGAATATCAGTATAATGATTAGTCCGGAACTAATGAGTAATGGTTTATGATATAATGTTTCATAACCAAATGAAATTCCAAACCAAACTAGCAGGATTATTGAAATAATTCTAAATATTTTACTTATTTTTTCATTTTCATATTTGCCTTTAACTTTTAAAAGTACTGCGATTATTAATATTGCCAGAAGTATAATTCCAAATATTATATGGACATAAATTGGAATATTCAGGGTTAATGAGCATATTAGGTATGCTACAATTATTATTATTGAGAATAGTATTTCATATTTATCCATTTTTCATTCTCCTTGTAATTTTATTTTGTCATTATAAAGTAATATATTTTATTTGTTTCATAGAATTATTCAAAAAAGTTAAAATAAAAAATATTTTAACTTTTTCTCTATCCAAATATTAGCGGAACCTCATATTTTTGGTATTTACGAGGAATGCTGCATGAAGTCCACTTTTCTTCGTTAAAATAGTTATATGTTTCACTTTTTGAAAGTTTTTTAGTGTATCCCTCTCCGACATATACTGCATCATTTCTATTTAAACTTCCATCGGAATTAATTCCAACTTCAATGTAGTCATATTTGCCGTCGCTTTTTGGAATATTGAAAAACTTTTTGTTTTGCATATATCCGTTTCTAGTGAATGTAACATGTTCATATGCCCAGTGCCAATCTTTTTTATCAACAAAATTATTTTTTACATAATTTCCAACTCCATGTATTCCCATAATTAATCCAACTGTACTTGCAAGACCTAATGTAACGCTTCCTCCAACTAGTTTTCCGGCAATGCCTGCAGCTAAATTCCCGCTCATATATCCCAGAACGCTCAACGGATGAATTTTATTCAATACATTTCCAGCAATGTCTCCTGCTGCATGTTTCATCTTATTATATGTATTTTCAACCCCTTTTATTATTTCTGCTGGTATTAAACTTGCACTGCAGCAATCGCATGATGTTGAAACCACTGAACCCTTGTATGCAAATTCATCATCAATATAAATGACATTTGCTATTCCAGTTGTTGAGTTGATGACTATTGTGCTGTTTCCATTATTTTCATCAATAATATAGAACATTTCTCCAATCTGTGTGATGCTGAATTTATTATTTTCGATTGAATCAAAGATATTATCTATGGAATTGGTAGTATTGTTTTTATAGTTTTCAGCAACTGGATTCAAAACATAATTTTCTATATTCGGTAAATAGAATGAATTTAACATCTTAAACATCTTGGAGTTTTGATTATCTCCAATGACTTCCATTCCCATATCTGCATTTAAAATATGAATGTAGGTGTCATCCAAATTTATGCCTCCAAGAATGGTGGCTGTTTTTTCACGGCTCCATTTCACATTTAATTCACGGGCATACTGGTCAGCCAGCTCATCTGCAATCCATGCTGTTTCAAGTGAGGCTAAAAACATTCCATAAATATTCATTATCCCGATTCTTGTGAGATAGGCTGAGCTTACCCTTAACCATTTTTCCAAGGACGGATGTGTGATTTTATCATTTATTATGGCATAGGACTGAAGTATTTCAAAACCTCTCATCACCTGATATCTATCACCAAGCCCATAAGTCATTGTTTCGGTTTTTTCAAGCTCTTCAACGCCATTTACAATCAGCTTTGTTATTATATCCTCATGTGACACGACCGGAAGTATTGAGGTTTTCAAATTATTGTACTGTACCGTTTTGTTGGTGCTTGTAAATTTGATTTTATCCGCATTGTTGTTGGTTAACTTATCGTAGTCGTTGAAATTGATTTCATATGTGTTTTTATTGTATAATTTCCCTAAGTTTGTTTTTAGTCCTAATTCATCAAATCTTTGAGTGAAAAATAAAATTCTTGCTTTTATTAAGTCATTTTGGATGTATGTGATTATTTCAACACCTTCATCGTGCTTATCGTATGTTAATCCAAATAAATCCGCATCAATAAGTGTTGTGCTTCTGTATTCAATTTGGGTATAATCGGCAATTCTTGATATTAGAATTCCGTCACCCTTAAGATTATCCTTATTGTAGTCGCTTTTAACGCCATTTTCATCAAATGGTATCAGATATGTTTTTTGATCAAGTATTGTTGAATTTGCATAGGGCAGGGGTGTTGTTGAGAATACATGAAATTCTGTTGCGCTGATATGTATTGCAAAAGTTTCATGTTTCGGTAATTTGATTATTCCGTCAGCACCGGTTTTCACGGCATATTTTGAATTGGAAAAAACATGAGGCACCGTTACATTGACATAATCCGGAATTAAGCTAACATGACTAAATTTGGAATGTGTTAAACTTTTTTCAACTGTTATCTGGTTGGTGTTTTTAAGTCCCGCATATTCTGTTGTTATGCTGTACTTTCCGGCGGGCAAATCAATAACCTGTGCAGCAATGCCTTTTGAATCGCTTATTGGGGTATATGTTTTACCGTTCACATTCAATATTACCTTTTTGTTAGGTGAAACCTTGCCGTAACTGTTTAAAACCTTAACCGTAAATTTGCTTCCGTCATTTTCGCTCATTACCAAATCCCTTGTTTCAAGAATGGATTTTACTGTTATTAGGCTTGCAGCTGTTTCGGATGTTTTAGGATTTATTGATTCGATAATATGATTTCCGGGTTTCAAGTCGACAGCTAATTTGGCAACTCCCTTTTTATTTGTTTTCACTGAATATGTTTTTCCGTTCAACTTGAATTTGACGGCAGTATTTTTTAGGAGCTTTCCCTTTTTATCATAAAATGTAGAGTAATGTGGGGCATTATTTGTGTAAAATTTTGTCAAACCCTTGGGTTTTATTGTACTTTTCACAGTTATTGTGCTTCTGGCTAATTGTCCGTAATGTTTTTTTGATCCGTCATATTTGATTGTTGCGGCATATGTTCCGGGATTCAGGTGTAGGCTTAATGATGTCTTTCCCTTCGAATCGGTGGATTTGGTGTATATTTTATCAAAAATATATATTTTCACCATTGCCTTTGCTATTGCCTTTTTTGATTTGTCCTTAAGTGTAATTACGAGCTTGCTTCCGTCATTATAATACATTTTAACATTTGGAGCTTTGAGTGTAACTTTTGTTTTAGATGTGGTTTTTGCAACTGTAAGGGTATAAACTGCTTTGGATTTGCTTGCTTCAAGTTTTGGTGTATCATTGATTTTTGCTTCAAGTGTATTTTCAATCAAATTGCTTTTCTCAAGTTTTTCGTTATTTTCATTACTTGCCATCAATTCATCCTGTGAATCAGAACTCATCTGGCAAATTTCATCATCAGGTTGTTCTATTGTTTGTGTGAATGTTTCATTGTCGCTGTCCGCCGCTGATGCGACTCCAACAACCAAAAACAGCAGAATAATGAAACATATGGTGTTTAGTTTAATGTTCATAGTATCTACCTGTTGTCAATTTTTTTGTCTAATCGACGATTAAAGTATGATATCTAGAACATATAAACTTTAATTTTAAAATCAAATAGTAAAAGACTTTAAAAATGAATTTTACGCAACAATTTTAGGGATATATGACAATTATACACATATAGGTAAATTCACTGCTTGCAATCTCATTTAATGTGGTTGTTACAATTTTTTCATCAGGGTAACTTAAGCGTTCACAGACTGTAACTCTGCGGTCCGCTTCAACTCCATTTTCAAGTAAAAATTGTGCCATGTCCCTGACTTTTCTTGAAGGAAGTGCAATTGTAACTTTTCCGTTGTTGATGACCGGAAGAATGTCTTCAATGTTTTCACGACCATGAAATGTCATTACATTGGCATTGTCCCATTGTATGTGGCATCTTGCGGCTGCAAGCTGCAGGGAACTGATTCCCGGTATGACCTCGATGTTTTGTTTTGAAAAATTGTTCTCATCCGAAAGTCTTAACACTGTATTTAAAACACCTGAAAAACCAGGATCTCCGGTGGATAATATTGACACTGTATTGCCGTCGGCTGCCAGTTTGACTCCCTCTTCCAGTTTGTCAAGAAGGTCTTTGACATTGAATGCAATCTTGTTTTGGATATCATCAAATAAATCAATCGCACGTGTGCTTCCAACGGTATAGTCACTCATTTTAACGGTGTCAAGTGCTTTTTTAGTCAGATACTCGCTTGAACCCGGTCCGATTCCAACAATATAAATTTTTCCGCTCATTCTTAATCCTCAATATTTAATGTTTGTTTAAAGGTGTTTTTTAATTCCGCACGTTTGTCTTCGGGATATGTGTCGTCCAATTCATCATCTAATGTAAACATGGCCAGTTCATAGACTATTCTGTTCATGGAACGTCCATATTCTGTCAGGTAATATTCGGTGGTAACCGGTGTTGTATTCAAAACCTTCTTTTCAATCAATCCATTTTCCTCCAGGTCTTTAAGGCAGCTTGACAGTACCTTATTTGATAATTTCGGTTTATCTTCCTTAAAGTCCTTAAAATGTTTCTTTCCAAAAAACATGTCTCGAATAATCTGTATGCTCCATTTTCTGCTGATTAAATTCAATGTTTTGTCAACTGGGCATGTCACTTTTTCTACACTCATAATTAAAAATTGATTGAAATCATATTTAAATGGTTACTTTTCACTCACCGGGTTTCCTTGAAGTTACAAAAATCATTTAAATGCCTTAATGTAAATTAATTAGTAACAATCAATGGAGGGATTAAAATTAATGCAACAGAACAATTGGATTATTTGATTAGCTATTTGATTGAGGAACGTGGTGAGGAAATTAACATTCCTGATGATTATCATTCAAAAAGAGGTTTGCTTCGATCATTGATGAATGTCAGACCGCCAATGAAAATATCCGATGAATTTTTAAAGGTTCAGGATGAATTTCTAACCTCCGAGACATTAAACAAGGATTTGACTTCTGTTGAAGACATTTCTGATAAAAAAGGAAAACTCCTGCTCTGGCAGGGTGATATTGTAACATTGAAGGTTGATGCAATTGTCAATGCGGCCAATTCAAAACTGCTCGGATGCTTTATCCCTCAGCACAACTGTATAGACAATGTAATTCACTCTGCGGCAGGTATTCAATTGAGAATGGACTGCAGCCGAATAATGAAAGCACAGGGCATTGACGAAGCTGTCGGGAAGGCAAAAATCACTGAGGCATACAATCTGCCTTCAAAACATGTCATACATACAGTCGGACCTCAGATACCTCATGGCATGAAGCCAACCGACAAGAACAGGGAGGAATTGGCCAGCTGTTATCTGTCATGTATGGATATTGCAGACTACAATAAACTTGAATCCATTGCATTCTGCTGCATATCCACAGGTGTTTTCAATTTTCCGCACAATCAGGCAGCCGAAATTGCAATAAAAACTGTAGAAGATTATCTTAAAAACAATGAAACAACATTGAAACATGTCATATTCAATGTGTTTGGTGATGGGGATTATGTATTATATAAAAAATTATTGTTTGGTGATGTGTAATGGAAAAATTCGTATTAAGACTGGATAAGGCTAGAAAAGCCATTGATGAAGCTGATTATATACTTATTGGAGCAGGTGCGGGATTATCCACTGCTGCAGGAATAGAATACACTGGAGAAAGGTTTGAAAAATACTTCCATGATTTCATAGAAGAATACGGATTTACAGACATGTACTCATCTGGATTCTATCCATTCAAAACACCTGAGGAGAAATGGGCCTACTGGGCAAGGCATGTCTATGCAAACCGCTATGATGTGGGAAAAACCGATGTTTATCAAAAACTTTTGGAACTGGTTAAGGACAAGGAGTATTTTGTCCTCACAACCAATGTGGAATCACAGTTCTGGATCAACGGTTTTGATGATGAAAGAATCTTTGCAACTCAGGGGGATTACGGACTTCTGCAGTGCAAAACACCCTGTCACGATAAGCTATACTTCAATAGGGACCAAGTATTTGAATGGGTTGAAAAGACTGAAAACTTCAGAATTCCAACAGAACTGATTCCAAAATGCCCGGTTTGCGGCGGTGAAATGGAGCTGAACTTAAGGGTTGACAATACATTTGTTGAAGATGAAAAATGGCATCAGATGAATGAAAACTACTCCAGATTCCTTAAAAATATTGATGGTAAAATTGTATTTCTTGAAATCGGCGTTGGATTTAACACACCGGGTATCATACGTTATCCTTTTGAACAGATGACATATAGTGATGAAAATGCAACATTGATACGTTTGAATCTTGACTATCCGCAGGCAATACCTAAAAATAAGGATAAAACAATCAGTTTTGATGAAGATGTTGAAGAGATTTTGGATTATTGGCTTTCAAGAATCTAAATTCTCAATTTCTCTTTTTAAAAATTTATAGATTGACTCTGCACCAATCAAATCGCCAGGGTCTGACCATTCTGAAGGGTATAATATGAACGGTTTGGTTTGGTTTCCTCCAAGTCCGCCGTGAGACCCAATCAGTTCTTCAAAGGCACAAACTTCATCATTTTCGCAGTCATAAACGCTGTTGACTAAAATGTCCGGCATGTTTTCAAAGCCGTTTTGCCTTTTGAGATGGCGGCTTGCATTTTCACTGAAACCTGTAAGTGGATTTTCACCGACAATCTCATCATTTTCCAAATAATATATTCCATGTTCTCCGATAATCATTCCGCCATTGCTTATTGAATCAACAAGAATAAAACCAATTCCCGGATGGTTTACAAGGCCTGGAATCAATTCGGGAAACAGCATGACAATCTCTTCATATGTCAATCTCTGCTGCCATTGTGTTAAATAAATTAAACCTAAATTTCCCGAACCCAAAACAATCAGTTCGGAATCCTTGGCTTTTTCAGTACTTAACTGCACATAATCATGTGATGTGATGTATTCAAGACTGTTGGAGTACTTTTCACGCAGGCTTATGTATCTTTCGTTTTCAAAGATTATACTTGGTTTTTTATCTTCAATTCCCTTTCTTAAGTTTTGTATGGATCCGTTTTCGTCAAATAAATCATCACGTATGGTTTCCACTCTTTCCCTAATACTTTGCAGCTGCTTGTTTTCAGGTATTATTGCATCTCTGAAGTGGTCAATGTTATATTCGTTTTTAAAAAATGTCATGTCATTTGGAAGAAATTGCCGTACATAATTTCCAAGGGTCATCCCATATCTCTGCTTGAATGTAGCGCCCTTGCTTTGTCCATGGTCGGATAAGATGACAAGTTTATAGTCTCTGTCGTTCATCTCGATTGTTGATGTTAATCTTGAAAACTGCATATCAATCTGTTTTAAAACGCCCCACACGTCATCATCCTCAACTCCCGAATGGTGTGCCACTTCATCATAGCCCATGTATGTTGCATATGCGGTATCAATTTCGCCTCTGAATATTTCACTGGCCAAAATTTCAGTTGCAACTTCTCTCAATACTACATTTGCACCGGCGCGCACTGCAGGATAAGTTATTTTTGGTCTTAATCTTGGTTGGGTATTTTTGACTCTGTGCATTATTTCCGATTTTAACTCAACTATCATGTCCCATAAAAACAAAACGAAAATCCTCTGGAAATTGTATGATTCTAAAAATATTGTGTGCAGGGTTTTATTATATATTCTTGAAACCTTTTCCACTCGTGAAGATGTCAGAGATGACAGTTCACTGTCTCCCGAAAACATGTTGGCAATACTTATTCCATTGACAAGCAAACCTTCACCATCACTTATTCTACTTTCAATTAGTGGAGCGTGGCTTAATCTGCCGGATACCATGATTTTGTTGTTATTTTCTTTTTCAACCCATCTGTAGGCAACGATATCTTCATTGTTTCCATGCAATATTCCTGCCTGGCTTGCTCCTGTCTGTGAGGACAAGTCGGTTTCCCATTCCTTTAAGGTATGGCTGCCGTCATCTATAAATTTTTTAACGGTGGGCATGGATCCATTCGCCATGGCATTATTTAATGTATTGATTGACAATCCGTCAATTTCAAGCATTATTATTCCGGGATAGATTTTATCCACTTTTTTTCTTTTCAATGCCTGCTTCAAGATGGTTTTTATGTAATTGTCATAATAGCTGGTGTTGGTTACATTATAGATGAATGTGGTGGCGATTGCCATCACTATCGGCACCTGCCAAAATCCGTAAAATCCGACATGAACGCCTGGAATAAAATATGTCGCAATGTAAAATATAACTGAGTTTAAAAACAGCGCTCCGATACCGAAGGTTAAAATAATAAACTTCATTAAAAAACGTCTGAAAATGGGCCAGATTATCGCATTTCCTATTGCAAAAGCAACTACGATAATCAGGGCATTATACTGCGGACCTATGGTAAAATCAGTACTGATATAATCAACAAAAAACACGGCAGCAATATTGGCTAGTAAAAGCAAAACTGTTGAAACCACTGTTTTAAATGATGAAATCGCCCGATTTTTTAAAGTCATTCTATCTCGATTTTTTGTTTTTTCTTACTTTTTAGAGTAATTATTGAAATTTCCGGTTTGCAGTTAATTCGTATTCTGAATGAATTTGTTCCAAGTCCTTTGCTTGTGTATTGAATCATGTCCTTAACTTTGTAAAGTCCAACAGGATATTTTGTGGAGTTAGGTCCTCTAAATGGAGTTGTCTCAAATTTTGGTATGATGAACTGTCCTCCATGGGAATGGCCTGAAATTTGAAAATCGATTTTTCCGGTTTGTGAGGATTCCTGTGCAAAATCAGGCTCATGTGCAAGAAGTATTGTAGGGTAATTATTATCTAATTTGACCAGAACCTTGTCAAGATTATCTGCACAAACCGTACAGGAATCAACGCCTGCCAAATTGATTTTATCATCGCCTTTAGTTAACATTACTGCGTCATTGCTTAAATCGAAAATATCGGCCTGTTTGAATATTTCCCGTATTTTATCTGAACCCATCCAATGGTCATGATTTCCCAAAACTCCAAATTTCCCGTCTCTTGACTCCAAACGGGATAATGATTTTTCCAAAGCCTTGTCATACTCATCAATGACATATGAAACATAATCTCCGGTTAGTGTGACTATGTCATAATTCAGTGTGTTGACATAATCGATTAAATCATCCAGATATTCCGGATTAATCCATTGGCCCAGATGAATGTCGCATAGGTTTAAAATCCTGTAGTTGTGGAAATTCCAACCCAGATTATTCAATTCAATATCCACTTCCACCAGATCAATTTTTCTAGGATGAAATTTTTTATCGGGCAGTGAATATGTCATCGCATCCTGGATTCCCTGGCGAATTTTCATAGCCTGTGGACGTTCAATTTCTTCATCTTTCATACTAATACATTTGATTTCTGAAAATATATATAATTTTAATTACATACATTAAGATGTTATTAATTATCAAGTGATTATTATGCTTCAAATTGCAGTTTGTGGAAAACCGAATGTTGGAAAATCATCTTTTTTCAATTCAGCAACAGCATCAACCGTGGAAATGGCAAACTATCCGTTCACAACCATTGATGCAAACAAGGCAGTTGCCCATGTAATTAAGGATTGTCCATGTAGGGAATTGGGAGTTACATGCAATCCCCACAATTCAATATGTGTTGACGGAAAAAGATTGCTTCCAATTGAAATGATAGATGTTGCGGGACTTGTTCCCGGAGCACATGAGGGAAAAGGATTAGGTAATAAGTTTTTAGATGACTTAATGCAGGCTAAAGTATTCATCAATGTTATCGATGCATCAGGCTCAACCGACCTTGAAGGAAATCCGGTTGATCCGGGAAGTCATGACCCGCTGGACGATTTGGAATTTCTGGAAAACGAAATTGTAATGTGGATGTATGGAATACTCTCCAAAAACTGGGTAAGGCTCATAAGAAAAGTCGGCGCCGAGCACCTTGACATTTCAAAAGTGCTGTTTGACCAATTGTCCGGAACAGGAATAGCAATTGAAGATATTATTGAAGCTAAAAGAACAATCGAACCTGATTACAACAAATGGGAAGAAGAGGACTTGATTGAACTTACACGCAATATATTGCATATTGCAAAACCGATGATGATTATTGCAAACAAGGCAGACCTTCCGACTTCTGCTGAAAACATAAAAAGGATTCAGGAAAAGTATCCTAATGTTATTCCAACATCAGCTGGTTCAGAGCTTGCTCTTGTAAAGGCTGCCGAAAGCGGTCTTATCAGCTATCTGTCCGGTGATGACCATTTTGAAATATTGAAACCTGAAGAGTTGTCCGAGGCACAGAAAAAAGGTTTGGAATACATTCAAACCAACATTCTTGATGTTTATGGAAGCACCGGTGTTCAGGATGCTTTGAATTATGGTATTTTTGAGCTATTGGACAATATCGTTGTTTATCCGGTTCAGGATGAAAACAAATACACTGATCAGAAGGGCAATGTCCTGCCTGATGGATTTTTGGTTCCTAAAGGCGCTACTCCTAAGGAATTGGCATATATTGTCCACACAGACATTGGAGACAAGTTCATGCATGCTGTTGATGCCCGTAAAAAAATGCGTGTGGCCAGTGATTATGAACTCCAGGATGGAGATATTATAAGTATTGTAACAAGAGGATAATTCCTCTACTTTTTTATTTTTTTTCCATGTGCAAAAAAGAAAGCTATAAAACACATATTAAAGCTAATTATCATTAAATTGTCAGTTTATCAAATTAGAAAATTTTGGATAACTCCAACTAGGCTTCCTTTTCGCATCATAGATTGTTAGCAGTTAAACAAATTAAATGCCAACAATATGTAGTAACTTGCTAAGAAGAAATAAGATATAGTGAGTACTAAATTTTCAATAGGCATGGTACATGTTCTCCGTTTTGTTTAGGAGTGTTTTTAGTATAATGCTATTTTTCATCATTAAAACACCAAATTTGCATATGATTGTATTTGTGTTTTAGAAATACTCTTTTCAATTTAAAATTATTTAATATTTGCTGTTTTTCAAAATCAATATTGTTTTCAATTCATAATATTGTTTTAAGTATATCATATTGTTTTAATTAAATATTTAAGCATTGCAAATCTTTATATATTCTAAAATTAATAGAATTAAATAACATCTAATTAGATGTGGACTGCATGGTGCAGACCAAATTTGTATATGTGAATGGGGATGTGTCAAAATTTGTTCAACAAATTTATCCTTATTCATTTAAACTGTTTTTTGGGTGTATTAATTTAATATCTATGGATTATCATGCATAAACTGAATAAGAATTTAAATGCGGATGAATTTGAGCAATACTATTTTTTAAAAGAGGAGCTCAAAGATTTTTGCAGGTCTGAGGGTTTGAAAGTTAGCGGATCTAAGCAAGATTTGGAAAATAGAATAATTCATTACTTAAAAACTGGCGAAAAGTTAAGAGAGCCTGCAGTTAAAAAAGTTTCAAGTAACTCTCATTCAACAATCGTATTGGATTCAAAATTGGGTGAAAATTTCAAATGCAGCGAAGACAAGAGGGAATTTTTTGAAAATGAGATAGGCAAAACCTTCAAGTTCAAAGTCAAATTTCAAAAATGGCTGAAAGCAAATCCTGATAAAACCTATCGCGATGCAATTGATGCCTACTTTGAAATTCAAAATTCAAAGGAAAAAACAAAGATTGATAAACAATTTCAATACAATCAGTATATACGGGACTTCTTCAGGGACAATAATGGCAGGTCCCTGGATGAAGCAATTAAATGTTGGAAATATAAAAAATCCCTTAAAGGTCATAACAGATATGAAAGCACTGATTTGGAGGCATTATTATGAAAAAGGTGAAAATTACAGTCATGAGAAAGGTCAGGCATGACGACCTGATTGAAAAGTATGAAAACCCCCTGGAACATGAATGTGATGTTGAAGAAGGTCAAGTGTTCATTGCCAACGGTTGGGTAAAACCGGATGATTTCTGTGACAGTGCTTGGGAAAGCGTTTCACCATTTGTAATGGCTCTTGCTAATGGGGCAAGCGATTTTTATGACGGATGGATGAAAAACAAAAAATCAGCAATGATATCCTGCAATGATGGATTCAGGCCGGTAAGCTTTCTTTTAGAAACTTTAGATGAAGATGCAGATTAATTTCATAGATTTTTTTAAAAAGGAAACTGTGTTTTGCTTATCAGTAATATTGGCATTGATTTCATGTCTTTTTGTTAAACCCAGTTTTGATTATTTGAGATATATCAATTGGGATACAATCATGCTGCTTTTTGCAATAATGCTTATTGTTGAAGTCCTGAAGAACCTGACTGTTTTTGAGATTCTTGTTCGCAAATTATTAATTAAAGTTAAAAACACTCGTGGGCTGGTGTTTCTTCTTGTTTTCACATGCTTTTTCAGTTCAATCTTCATTACCAACGATGTTTCACTGATTATATTTGTTCCATTTGCCATTTTGGCATTGAGAAAGATTGACCGGACCGATTTAATCATATTCACTGTTTGCCTGCAGACCATTGCCGCCAATGTCGGCTGCATGGTTCTTCCAATAGGCGCTCCCCACAATATAGTGTTGTATACGATCTCCAATGTGTCATTTGAATCATTTTTCCTAATACTTCTGCCGTATATAATTGTATCTGTGGTGTTTTTAATGATATTGGCATTTTTAACACCAAATGACAATATAAAACCATTGTCGTTTAGAAAAATCGAGGTCAACAGGACAAACTTCATTAAAAGAGTGTTACTTGGAGCGGATTACTATTTGCTTTTGACGTTCATTGCACTGTTTATTCTAATCGGCAACCTTGAAAACATTCCGTTTTTCACATCAGTCTTTGAAAATTCGATGGTTGGAAATGAGGTAATATGGGGTATTCTGACATCTCAGGTAATTTCAAATGTTCCATCCGCTATGCTTCTCACAGGTTTCAGCACAAATTATGAATCAATCATTGTTGGAATCAATATAGGAGGTTTTGGAACCCTTATTGCGTCAATGGCTAATCTGATTTCATTCAAGATTCTTGTTCGGGAGTTTGATGAATTCAAGTTTAGATATTTGCTCGTATTTACAGTTTTTAATGTCCTTTTACTTGCAATATTATTGGCGGTGAATATATTCATATAATTGTAAAATCAAATAATAGTTTGGGAGGTTAGCATGAACGATTCGCTGAACATGTATGATGATTTTTCAAATGTCATCTCAAATGAGGAGAGTATCTCGACACAGTCTGTTTTGGATATACTTAAGGAGTACTCCGGAAACATATCTGTATTTGACCTGATGGCAGTCAATGCCGAGATGATTGAGGATAGCAAATATGTGCAGGAAAACTACAAGCACAAGAGTCATGCCGTTTATGTGAAATACTTTCTGGGCCGTATCAAGGATGTTCACAGTGACAACAACACATATGACCATGACATTGACAAGGAGGAGTTCATTGATGCGATTGCCACGCTGAAGTCATATCATATCAACGAGTCAGTAACCTCAAAAACAAAATTCCCATTGATTTATGGGATAATTTCAATTTATACTACCTTTATCTTAGAGGAACCTATTCATCCGGTAGGAACACCATTTCCTGGGTCTTTAAAGGTTGAGGAAAAGGATGGAGTGTATTATTGTCCTGTCAAGGATGCCAATTTGGAATCTCCAAATGCGGTTTGCAAGATGTGCATTGCCGAACAGCTGGATTTTTAACTTTAACATTTTATTTTCTTTTCTACTTGGTGATGTATATTCATAATTCAAGTTACTTTGAATTTTCAAAATCGTTAATGTTAATGAAAAATCTGATTAAGAAAATCAATTTCATTTTGTCAATTATCAGTTTAATCAATCATATTTTCAATTTTTAGCACACATTAATATTGTATGAAAATCAAATGATTAATTGGAGATTGAGATGGCTAATGAAAATGTTGAACTGATGAGGGGAGAGCCTGAAATAGCAGTCAAAAAACTTGCAATACCTATAATGATATCAATGCTTCTGACAGCATCATACAATATAGTTGACGGAATATGGGTTGCAGGATTGGGACAGGCAGCTATTGCAGGAATAGGTTTTGTAACACCGATATTCATGATTTTAAACGGTGTAAGTGTAGGATTGGGAAATGGTGCAACAAGCAGCATCTCCCGTGCTGTCGGCGCAAAAAACCATGAAAAGGCAAGCAAGTCCGCTTCACACTCTCTTCTGATATTTTTAATAGCCTCAATCGTATTGACATTATTTTTGCTTGTAATTCAGGAACCATTGCTTAAGGCATACGGTGCAAGTGGCCAGTCACTGGTTGAAGGAATAAAATACGGTACACCATTATTTGCAGGTTTATTCGCATTCATGTTTGGAAACGGGGGCAGCGGAATCCTTCGTGGTGAAGGTGACATGAAAAGGGCAATGTATGCAATGATAGTGTCAGTGCTATTGAATTTCATTCTGGATCCGCTTTTCATCTATGTTTTAGGTTTAGGTTCAGCCGGAGCATCCCTTGCAACAATCGTAAGTTCATTCGGTTCAGCTATTGTAATCATGTATTGGATTTTAATCAAAAAGGACACTTATGTGGATGTAAAACTCAAAGAATTTGAATTCGATTCAAAAATAGCTAAAGACATCTTAAAAGTGGGGATCCCGTCCTCGCTGGACATGTTCATGATGTCACTTGCAATGAGCTTCTATCTGATGTTCATATCAACTGTAGGTGGAGAATACGGTATTGCGGCCTTCACATCAGGTCAAAGACTCTATCTTTTCGGAATAATGCCTCTGACTGCTATAGGCAGTGCAGTTGCAGCTGTTAGTGGGTCATCATTCGGCGCTAAAAACTGGGATTATCTAAGAAGAACACATGCTTACGGTACAAAATTTGCCACAATGTTTGCAGTTGCAATCATGCTTCTGATTGTAATATTCGCACCACAATTGGCATTGATATTTGCATATACTCCCGAAACCGCCCCGTTGATTCCTGAGATTACCAATTTCTTAAGGATTGCATGTTTCGGACTGCTGCTGGTTGGTGTTGGTATGCCCTCAAACTTCATGTATCAGGGAATTGGCCGTGGAACAACATCTCTTGCATGGACAATAATAAGGGAACTCATATTCACCGTCAGCTTCACATACATTTTCGGCATAATGATGAATATGGGATTGACCGGTATATGGTTGGGATTGGCTGTTGGAAGAATCATTGCATCTGTTTTAAACTACCTTTATGCAAGATACACTATCGGAAAGTTAAAATCCGTTTTGGAAAACTAATTTGGTAGTTATTCTGCTAATTTTTTCAAGGTACTGCCAGTAACTCTATAGGCAGTCCACTCATCAATGGCTTCAGCGCCTAGTGTGCGATAAAAGTCAATACTTGGATGATTCCAGTCTGCCACAGTTCCTTTCAAATGCAATGGATGCTAATTTTTTAACCAGTGTCTTGCCATAACCTCAAATAAGTCTTCAAATATATTCCTGCCTTTCCAAGGAATGTTGGGAATTATGTTATTCATCAAGCAGGTCTGCAACTTTATTTGCAATGAAAACGCAGCAGTCAACACATGGTGATTTGTCCTCACCGTTTTTGCTTATGATGTCACAGCGAACGGTACCGTATTCCTCCTTAAATGTGTTGAAAATCTCTTTAGCATAGGCCTTGATTTCTGAGGGATCATCATTGAGTATGCCGTTTGCCATTAAAGCGCCTGTTACGGCACCGCATGTTCCCTCATCAAATGTTCCGCCCATTCCACCTGCAAAACCACATGACAATTTTGTCATTAGATGTGGTGTTATGTCTGCATCCGCTGTTTCACAAAGACCCATTAAAGTGGATTCGGAACAGCTTTTGAAGGTTCTGTATTCGCGAATTTTTTCCTCTAGAATTTGTTTGTCAAGTTTCATAATTCAATCTCCTAATTAATTTTATAAACTAATAATTTTAAATAATTATTTATTAAAATTATAGGTGATAAAAATTATACATCCAAGACCAAGTCCGATTGCTGCTACTCTTTACACATTAAGAGACATGAATGTTGATGTTATCATTATGCATGGGCCGACAGGCTGTTGCTTTAGAACAGCTAGGCTTTTAGAAAGCGATGGAGTTCGTGTGGTAACCACAGGCATGTCTGAAAATGATTTTATATTGGGTGCTGGTGAAAAACTAGTTGAAACATTAACTGAAGCTTATGATGCCTTTAAACCGAAACTGATGGGAATTGCCGGTACATGTGCCAGTATGATTATAGGCGAGGATTTAAAGGATGCCATTGCTACTGCAGATTTACCATGTACAGTAATTCCTGTTGAATCCCATGGAGGGTCAGGTGAAGGGGACAATACTGTTGGAGCAATAATGGCATTGGATGCGGCCGTTGAGGCGGGAGTTATTCCACGTGAAGAATCAGACAGACAAATTGAAATGCTTGAAAAGGCAACTGAAGTTGAAAAGACCCGTGGAATGGCACAGGGAAAATACATTAAGCCAAACTTTGGAGATTCCAAAGAAACTGTGGCAAAAACTGTCGTCAATGCTCTAAAAGAGGGTAAAAATGTAGCATTCGTTTTAAATGTTAAAAAGGAAACATCTTACCTGTTCGCAGATATTGTTAATTTTGACTACAAACAGGTTAATCCGGATAATAAACCTGTTTTTGTAGCTAATCTTGATGAAAACATCGGCCTTCCAAGAATCAGACAGCATGCCGTCAACATTAAAGACCAGCTAGATATTGAACCTGATTTCATCACAGGCGGGCTTGACGAATATCCGATTACAGCAAATAATGCTGCAGACTACCTGAAAAACAAGGATTTGGATTTGATTGTTGTATTCGGCGTTCCTCATGCATTTCCAATAGAAGATTTTGATGTGGAATCCGTTGCTGTTACTGACGGTCCGAGATTGGTCGAACCTCTTAGGGAATTGGGGTATACTCATGTAGTGGCCGAACTTGATGCACACTCAAAAACACTTGGAACCGATGAGATAGTATTTTCGGACTTTGGCGGCATGATCAGGTCAACTGTCGGGTGGTTAAACGAATGATAACTATTATTGATTATAAAAGCGGTAACTTAAAAAGCATTTCCAACGGATTTAAAAAAATAGGGGCCGAATATCAGATAAGTGACGATAAGGAAGTCATTTCAAACAGTGACTATCTGGTGTTGCCGGGCGTTGGTGCATTTGGAAGTGCAATGGAAAATCTTGAATCATTCAAGGATGTGATTTATGAGCATGTAAATGATGATAAACCATTTTTAGGGATTTGTCTTGGTCAGCAGGTGCTCATGAGTGAAAGTGAGGAGACACCTGGGGTAAAAGGTCTTGACCTATTTAAAGGACATGCTGAAAAATTGCCGGAAGGCGTTAAAATTCCCCACATGGGTTGGAACAAGTTAAAAGTCACAAACAACTCACCAATTCTTGAAGGGATAGATGGGGAATATTTTTATTTCGTTCATTCTTATCATGTAATTCCGGATGATGAAAATATCATAGCCGGAACATGTGAATACGGGGACAGTGTTGTTGCAAGTTTAAGCCAGAACAACCTGTTTTCAACACAGTTCCACCCAGAAAAAAGCAGTAAGGCAGGATTAAAAATCTTAAAAAATTTCACTAACCTGGAGATATAAACAATGGATATAGAAGGATTTGTAAGGGCTAGAATTGACGATTACTCATATGATGACTTGGCGGATATTTTAGCTGTGCGTATAAGAGAATACAAGAAAATTTCAGAGGAAAATTCAGTGGAAATGGCAAAAGCTGTCATTGATGAGGTATCAACAACCCTAAAATTACAGGACTCTGATGATGAGTTTCTAAAAGAGATAGTTGACGTTAACAGGGCAGATGTGCTGATGGGGGAGATGGGAGTCGGATCCCGTGGAGCAGGTGACTTTTTTGTACACAGAAAAATTGCAGAAATAGTGGCCTCAACCAACACTGCCTCATTGGTTAATCCGTCAGAACAGGACGATGGGGGAGTTGTAAAGGCTCCTGTTCAAAATGATGAAGTCTATATTACAACTGCTGTTGACGGAATACATTCAAGATTAAGTGAATATCCATTTTTAGGCGGTTTTCATGTAACAAGAGCTACCTTAAGGGATGTATGTGTAATGGGGGCCGATCCGGTAGCTATTTTAAGTGATGTTCACCTTGCAGATGACGGTGACGTTGCCAAGATATTTGACTTTACCGCAGGAGTTGCTGCAGTATCCGAACTTGTGGACGTTCCGATTGTGGCCGGAAGTACTCTGCGTGTCGGTGGAGACATGGTTTTAGGGGACCGATTCGTTTCAGCTGTCGGAAGTGTGGGAGTATCACCATATCCTCCAACAGCAAGAAAAGGCGCCACTGAAGGGGATGTCATTCTTTTAACTGAAGGTTCCGGTGGAGGAACAATCACAACAACTGCACTGTACAACGGTTTTTTTGATGTTGTATGGGACACAATGAACGTTAACTTTGTGCAGGCATCACATGCGCTTTTTGAATCAGACCTTGTAAAGGAAGTTCATGCAATGACTGATGTAACAAATGGTGGACTTAGAGGTGATGCTCATGAAATATCAAACACCACTGGAGTAGGTTTGGAATTTTATGAATCAGAAATCAGAAAAATGGTTGCTCCAAATGTATTGAACATGCTTGAAACATTAAATATCGATCCATTGGGTGTATCCACAGATTCACTGATGTTAATCGTGCCTCCTGAAGTGGCAGGTGATGTTAAAAAAGCTGTTGGAAAATATGATGTTGCAATTTCAGAAATAGGTGAGGTAAACAATTCAGGAGAACCTATTTTAATAAAAGAGGATAATTCAACAGAAAAATTGGTGCCGCTATTCCGTGAAGCAGCTTATACGAAAATCAAAAAATTGGTTGGTGAAACAACACCTGAGGACTTTGAAGAAATGAAACAAAAAGTTCAAAAGGCTTCAGATGCAGCTATTGCCAAAAAGGATAAGGTCATCGAATATGTCAGAAAAAATTAATCGAAGAAAAATTCAGTTTTTCTTCTAAATTTTTCCGCATTCAATTGAAATTTGACGGCCTCGTCTATATTTTCCTGGACCGAAGGGGGATTTTCTCATTCCCTTTTCTTCATATTCTCTTAATTTTTTTTTCATACGTTTTTCAACACCATTCATAGACATTTCTCTCCTGTATAATCATTTTGAAAATTTTTGCATATATACTTTTTTATTAAGTGGTTTGAATTGAATAATATTCTCCATTTTGATTAACAAATAATTTGCATTTGTTTTGGTGATTAAAATAACTTATATATGCATGGTGGATTGATAGAACGATGTCTTGTAGTTCTTCATCATCCTCTAAATATCTTATTTTTAAACCGATTTCTTGACATTTTTTTGCAGATAAGTTTTGGCGGTGGTCTTTTGTATTTGTACTGGTTATTAATTCATGTTTGATTTTGTCAATTTTGTTTTGACAGTCATTTTTAAACATAGAATATTTCAATGATTTTTCTAAAATGTATTCTGACCATTTAATGGCATTTTCACATTCAATTAAAATATTTTCAGGATATTTGCTGAGTAATATTTCCCAGAATGGTATGAGTTCGGGGCTTTTAGATGTTTCTTTTTTTGCCAATTCAAATTCTTTAATAATGTCTTTTGCAGCTATATATAGTATTTGTGGGTCTACAGAACCTAAACTAGAGTGTTTTCCCATTAATATTTCTTTACAAGAACATGCAATCATTGTTCCTCCAGACATTGATATTTGTGGAATGATGGCTCTGATATCATCTCCAAAAACGGAATGTATGTAGTCAATAATGGATTCAGTTGCAGCAACAGACTCTCCAGGAGTATGTAATATCAAATCTAAACCTTTTGATTTGTCTAAATCTTTAATTACACTCATAAATCCGTTTTTGTCAAATGAATCAATGAATGTTTCTTCAGAATCGTCTGTTAAAAAACTGGAAGAATAGATGATTACATTTCTGCCGGTTAAGCTGTGTAATTTTTTTGTATATGTTATTACTGTATTAATTGGATTGTTTTCTTTTTCAATTTCACTAAATGATGGCATATTGATCTTCTCCTTGGTGTTTTTACATTATTCAATCTTATTTTCCAAATTAAATCATTGATCAAACAATGCAATTTTCATTGTTAAATTGGGCCGGAGGTTATATACAATTTTTTGAAGTGCGACCGGGCACAAAATCATACAGTCGCACTTTGACATTTTTTATAAATTTCAAAATCCAACACCATCTTATGTTAGACAGTAAGGGATCATTTTATATAATGGATGCAATTCTTGCAATATTTTTGCTTTTAATGGTATTTTTGGTGGTTAACACTGCAATTACTATGCCTACAAGTGATTATTCATATGAAAGTAAGGATATCAGAACTGCACAGGACACTATGGAACTGTTGAGCGGAAAGATTGATTTCAATGACAACACATTTCTCGGCAAAATTTCCAGGATTTTAGAGGACAATAAAAATTCCAAACAGTCCGTTAGGCAGGTGAGTGAAATTTCTAAAGACAAACTGGAATTGTATAATCTTAAAAATTACCGTTTTTGTGAGAATAATGTCTTAAAAGGTAAGGTGTTGGCTTCCAGGGGAAATTATGATAAGGCATCAAGTGTTGATGTGGCAACAAGAAGTTATGGGGATTATTCATATACATTGTCAGTATGGTAATTATTAAATACTATAAAAATTATATAATTAATTGTTATCTTATTTTGTTTAGCCCTGGTGGTGTAGTTTGGATAACACATGGGACTGCGGATCCCATTCCCCGGGTTCAAATCCCGGCCAGGGCACTTATAATTTCCGTGATTATTATGTTAAATGCTAATACTTATGTTACTTCCCAAAAAGGAATTGGGGGAACTATTAGAAATAGATATGAAGATTTTTACGTTGAAGAGATTCCTGAAATCATTCCTTCAGGAGAAGGTCCGAACATTTACATCTGGATTGAAAAGCTGGGAAGAACCACACTTGATGTTGTGCTTGACATTTCAAGGGATTTGCATATCTCAAGAAAAAGAATGGGTTTTGCCGGAATGAAGGATAAGAAGGCTTTAACCCGTCAGTGGATTTGCATTGCAAACATGGACTCAGAAGAACAGATGCAGCAGGTTAAAAACCTGGACATCTACAAGACCGATTTTTTAAAAGTCATCCGTGGGCGTAAAAAGCTCAGAATGGGTCAGCTTAAAGGAAACAAATTCAAAATCCTAATCAAAGACCTCGATGATATTTCCGAATCTGCAGACATTGCAAATGAAGTATTGAAGGAACTTGAAATCACAGGTGTTCCTAACTATTTCGGTTGGCAGAGATTCGGTAAGCCCCGAACCAACACCCATCTTGTCGGAAAGGCCTTAATTGAAAATGACCTTGAAAAGGCTGTTTCAACTTATATCGGTCATCCTTCACAAGATGAGCATGAAGAAAATCAGATGGCAAGACAGGCCTTTGATGACGGAAACCTTGAAGAGTCTCTGGAGCTGATGGGCAAGGGAATGAGATATGAAAAAATGATGATTCGCCAGCTCATAAAGGATTCCAAAAAAGGGGAGCTGACAGATAAGTCATATAAAAATGCATTGTATGCACTTCCAAAGCCTCTTCAAAGAATGTTTGTTCATGCTTATCAGTCATACCTTTTCAACGATGCTGTAAGCAACCGTGTAAGCATGGGAATTGACAAATACATTGAAGGGGACATAATCATTGACACAGAAGAGCATATTGTCTATGAAAAGACTCCTCAGGAGTATCAGGAATTGATGGATAATTTCAAAGCAAATCCTACATGTCCTTTGTATGGAACAAAGGTGCCTTATGCGGGAGGCATTGTTGGTGAGATGGAGGAAAATGTTTTGAAGGGTTACGGTCTTACAAAAGAGGATTTTGAAGTTCCGAAAATGCCTCGCCTTGGAAGTCACGGATTAAGACGTTCCATGAGATTTCAGGTCTGGGATGCATCAGCAACACCGACAGACGAAGGGGTTTTATGTGAATTTTCAATAAATAAAGGTTCATATGCCACTGCCGTTTTAAGGGAAATCATGAAAGTTGATGTGGTTTAGGTGATATTATGGTAATATGTCCGGATTGTGGAAATGAAGTTTCAGAAGAGAAATACTGTAAAAACTGCGGAGCATATATTGCAGATATTGAAGAAATCAAATCCGTTGATGAAAATTATCTGATTGCACAGAAATTTGGTGAGATAAAAAGAGGAGATGATGGTGCTGTTTTGTCCGATTCGGATATTAAATTTTGCCATAACTGCGGTTATAAGCTTATTGGAGATTTTAAGTTCTGTCCAAACTGTGGCCAGAATCTGAAATCCCATGTTTCTTCAGATGACAAGAATACTCTGTTGGCCATAATTTTGAGTGTGTTTTTACCGGGTCTTGGTCAGATTTATTTGGGATTGGACCGTAAGGGTTCAATCTTTTTAATCGCCTATGTTGTGTCTGCAATTTTAATTTTAATTCTGATCGGATTTTTATTATGCTTTATAATATGGATTTGGGCATTGATTGATACAATAATTTCGGCCAATGCATTAAATCGAGGAGATGAAGTTAAAGATAAACTGTTATGAGTGATTTTTATGATTGAATGTAGAAATATTGCAAAAGGAAAAGGAAAAGGGGAACTTATTGTTTCATCAGAGCCTATTAGTTTTTTAGGTGGAGTGAATCCTGAAAATGGTGAAATAATCGACCCGAACCATGAGTTGAAAGGAGAAATAATCAAGGATAAGGTATTGTTTATCCCGGGCGGTAAAGGTTCCACCGTCGGGTCTTATGTCATATTTCAGATGATGAAAAACAACACAGCTCCAAAGGCAATAATCTGTTTAAACGCAGAACCGATTATAGCAACCGGTGCGATAATGTCTGACATTCCAATGGTTGACTCACCATCTGAAATCAAGGATTTGACCACCGGAACAGTGGTTGAAGTTGACGGAGATAACGGTACTATAGAAATATTGTAGTGATAATATGCAAACCCTAATTGAAAATGTAAACATTGTAAATCCATTTGAGGAAATAAAAACTCATCAAAATGTATTAATTGAAGACAATCTGATTAAAGAGATTTCATCCGGTAATATTAATGCAGATAATGTCATTGACGGTGAGGATAATTATTTGCTTTCAGGGTTTATTGACTGCCACACCCATATATTTGCAAAAGGATTTCACAAGCAGGAGAATATGGCAAATCCGCTGGGTCTTCATTTTTACAATGCAGTACCTCATGCGCTGCAAACAATCAATGCAGGTGTAACAACAATTAGGGATTGCGGATCAGCAGACCTGAGTTTTAAATTAGCTCAGAAAAGTAAATTGTTCACTGCTCCAAAAATACATCTCTCAATAACTCCATTGGTCATGACCGGAGGGCATTTTGACTTGCTTCTGCCTTCAGGTTGGGATATGGAGATAATATATCCTGGATTTCCAAAGGGAAGATGTGACGGTGTTGAAGAGGTGCTTAAAAAGACCCGTGAAGTAAAACGGGCAGGGGCTGATTTCATAAAAGTCATGGCAAGCGGCGGAGTACTGACCACCAATTCCTCACCTGAATTTGCACAGTTCAACAAAAAGGAATTAAAAACCATAGTCAACGAGGCCAGTGCGAATAACATGAAAGTTTCAGCACATTGCCATAGCCTTAAAGGCATGAACAATTGCATAAGTGCAGGATTTTCATCAATAGAACATGGAACATTTATTGATAAGAAAACCTCTAAAAGAATGGTGGAAAATAATGTAAGTCTGGTTCCGACACTTCTTGTTCATCAATACCTCTATGAAAACGGCTTTCCCGAATGGGACAGCTATGCAAACGAAAAAACAGAAAAACTTAAAGAAATCATCAAAGTCCATAAGGAAAACATCACAACTGCCTACAGCGAAGGCGTCAACATATTGATGGGAACTGACAGTGGAGTAATTCCACATGGGCATAATCTTGAGGAATTGACACATTTAACAGACATTGGAATGAGCGAATCCGAAGCAATAGCATCAGGTACAGTTAAGGCGGCCGAATTTTTAGGATTCGATAATCTCGGATTGGTTAGGCAAAACTATATTGCCGATTTAATATTGGTCAATTCAAACCCTCTGGATGATGTTTCAACATTGAAAGATAATGATAATATTTTAAAAGTTATACAGGAGGGATGTGTTGTTAAATGAAACTGATGATTGATAGTGATGAATGCATTGGATGCGGCCAGTGCAAATCAGTATGTATAAGAGATAATATTGAAATAGAAGAAGTGGCGGTGGAAACCGGAAGCAACTGTTTTGAATGCGGGCACTGTATGGCAATATGTCCCACAGGAGCCGTTACACTTAAGATTTTTAAAGGCCATGAAGACAGAATCGAGGAATACAATCCAAAAGAAATTCCGGTCAAATATAATGAATTGTTGGATTTGTTAAAGCAGAGAAGATCAATTCGATGGTTCAAAAAGAAAAAAATCGATAAGGATACATTCAATAAACTGCTTGAAGGGGCATACTATTCACCATCGGCCCAAAACGAGCAGGATGTTGAATTCGTGGTGCTGGATAAGAAACTAAATGACTTCATGAAACATGTCTATAACATAATAAAAGTTGAAGAAGATGAATTTTTCAGGATAAAGGAATTCGGTGACTATATTCGTGATAACACTACCAAAAAATACCATCCGTTGCTGTGGACAGGCCAGCAGTTGATATTGACATTTTCAGCTGACAAGACCAGTGCCGTTATAGCAAATGCCCGTATGGAATTGCTGGCATACACTTTGGGATTGGGAGGATTCTATTCACTGTTCATTTTAAAGGCTGATGAAATCGACCATGAAAAGTTAATGGAATTTTTCCCTGGAATCGATAAAAACAAGCATATGTACTCTGCATTTATAATAGGATATCCTAAAAAGAGATTCAAAAGGACAATTCCTCATAATGAAATTAAAATGAGGTATCTGTGAAATTAGATTATTTTAATTTTTCATTTTCAAATTTTTCTATTAAAAAACTAATATTGTCCTTGACAAAATCGATAATTGCTGCTTGCAGCAATCAAATGCTAAAAATTTAATTAGGTACTCATCTGATAATTTATTTAGCTAAAAATTTAAATAATGGGTTTAAATCCAATAATTCTCTTATAATTGAAGAATTAAAAGACTCTACCCATTAATCCTATTTTTTAACTTTTGCAGTAAATTTTTTAATTGTTTTACCATAGGATACTTGGTATTTAATTTTTTTACCTACTTTAAGCTTTTTCAATACATTTTTCTTGATAGTGTATTTCGCTATGCCCTTAGCATTAATTTTTGCAGTGTATTTTTTACCGTTGAATTTGAAAAATACTTTAGTGCCTTTTTTAGCTTTTTTACCATTGATTTTTAATGTTGCTTGTAATACAAGTTTTTTAGCTGACTTTTTAACTTTTACCTTTTTAAGGGTTAAAGTGATTTTATCCGCTTTAGGAGGAGTTACTGGTTTTTTATCAGTACCTTTGTTACCATGGATGTTTGAACCATTATTGTCACCACTACCGTTTCCAGATCCACTGTCCTGTTTTGCAGTTATATTGAATGTAACTTGAGCATTACCTGCAAGGAAAACCTCATTTTCAACTGAAGAAACTTTAACTAAAACAGCACCAACAGCGAAATCAGCAGTAGGAACAGTCACATTACCTTTACCATTAGTAAGAGTTGCAGTAGTGTTAACATCACCAACTTGAACTTTAACGCCTCCAGAGAAAGATTCATTAGCGCTAATTTCAACAATAACATCTTTTCCCCATTCAACATCAGCAATATCTTTAATGGATAAGTTAGGATTAACTTTAACAACAGGTTTAGCAGTCACTTTAAATGATTTAGTAATGTTTTTAGCTTCAAATTCATCAGTAGCTTTAAATATTGCCATGGCCTCATAACTGTTTGATTTTAGAGAGATATTAGCACTGCCCTCACCAGCTGAAACAGCAACAGGAATGGTTTGATTGCCAATCACAACATCAACAGTACCAGTGAAAGAAGAATTGGTCTTAACAACAATAGTCACATTAGTGCCTTCAACAACATCATTAATCAAAAGCTCCAAACCAGAATCGACAGGAACAGGTGCCTCTTTCACGGTTATCCATACAATGTTTGAATAGAATAAATCTCCGTTATAATATGCAACTCTTATTTTATGCTGGCCTAAGGTTAAATCGGAACCGATATCCGGCATTGATTCTGGGGTGTAAACTGTTGTTAACAGAACATCATCTACATAAATTTCAATACTTGATTCAGTTTCACCTTCATTTCCTTTAAAAGTTAAAACAGCATTTTGGCCAAAATTAATCACTTTCGGATTTATATCAAAACTGTATAGCTCTGAATTATTATATACTTCAATTTGTTTTTTAAATTCCACTCCGTCCGGGCAACTATTTGTAATTACTATAACTTTATAATCATAATATCCTTCGGATAATCTTAAGGGTATGTTGGCTACGCCATCGGTAATATTTACTGTCATATTCAATTTATATATGTATTCATCTTCTTCAGGATAAATTGTATAAACCTCAACTTTTCCTGTTGATTCGTTACAAACAATATTTATGTATTTTTCTTCATCAACAGACACTCTATCGGGAATATTTGCGTAAATGCCTTTATAAAACGTTACATTATCTTTAATGGAATGCTTTTCACCGTTGGCCAACAGATATTCAACAGTTACAGTATGATTTCCAGGTAGAACATCTAATGACTTCAAATCATAAAGCAATATTTCATTTCTGCAGTCTTTTTTTGTGAGTGTTTTAGAATAATATTGCTTATCATCAATAGTTATTGTTAATTTTCCAACAAATGGATGTTCATCATCGATTTGAACTATTCTGGATGATTTGTCTAATAAATTGACATTGTGCTGAAGGTCTAAAAGAGAATCATAAGGTGCATTCCAATCAATGTCAACAGTTATATTATATTTTGTCACATCCACTTCAGTTCCGTCTTCAGCAATGAATTTTACATTAATTTCGTAAGTTCCATTTTCAGTTATGTTTAACATTCGAATAAAAACGCCGGCATGTACATAAGCTTCTTGTTTAAATTCATATTTATGACCTTTATCAGTATTTATGACAAAAGTACCATTTACTATAGGACCTATCCACAAAATTTCTTGACCTCTTCGGGAATTTATGACCTGATTATTTTCATATTCCATATAAAAATCATATTTATCTAATGTTTTTATAATAGAAACTGTTCCTGATGCTATTTCCATACTGTATTCATCGGAAGGGCAGTAATAAACATGAAGATCATAACTCATGAATGGTGAAAGACCAATATCTGCTGCATTTAATTTGATCGGTTCATTATTTTCATGATGAGTGCTGAATTGAGGGTAGGATTCAGCTTCATCAGCGTAATAAATTTTAATGTATGAATCTTTTGAAACATTTTTAGGACAGGTATAACTTACTACATATTCATCTTCATTGCTCATATTTACTTGAGATTTAATTTCAACAGTGAAATCATCTTTACTCAATCCTCCAAAAGGATCCTCAGAATCATTTTCACCATCCGAAATAACTTTATCGCTTACGGAAGCATCAATATCTTCAGTTTCATCAATTGCTGAAACTTCATCTGCTTCATTATCAACTGTAAGTGCTTCATCAATTTCATTTGCACTAACAGCGCCTATTGTTAAAATAGCCAATATTAAACTAACTATTATCAAGTATTTTGTCTTCATAATATTCACATTTTATTAATTTTATAGTCACCTGATATATTTATATATTTTACACCTGCTATTTAATAATTCCGAATAAAATATATTTTTTTTTTAAAAATATGAATATATATGTTATAAACTGATTATTGTGTAAATAATTTATAAAATTTAATAAAAATTAAATAATTATTAAAATAATTTAGTGAATTGATAATTTCATTAACTTATTTTTTTTATAAATGCTTATTTTATATTTAATTTTTTGGAACGGTTTTTCCGACATGTTCTAAAATTCAATTTCCAATTTGTTGCACTTCCACAAAGATGTATAATTTTTAGTGTAACCTAAACCTTTTTAAGCATTAAAGATAAATTTAGTTTCATATGATAGAAACGGTTGTGATAGTGTGGTAAAGCATAAGCATATGGATTTACCAATTGAAGGAATGCATTGTGCATCCTGTGTTTTAAGTGTTAATAAAACTTTTGGAAAAATTGAAGGGGTTGAAGAGGTGGATGCGGATTTGGCCTCAAATAAACTCCACATTACAGTTGATACCAAAAAAATATCCTATGAGGAAATGGAAAGATTGGTCAAAAACCTTGGTTTTGACCTTCACTCCGACGAAATGACTATAAGAATCCAGGGAATGCATTGTGCCTCATGTACAATGAATGTTGAAAATTTTCTAATCCGTTTGGATGGAATTTTTGATGTTAAGGCGGATTTGACCTCTCAAACCGCTAAAATACGTTATGATGCATCAAAGGTTACATTGGATGAAATTGAAGAGGTCATTGTTTCATTAGGTTTTGAGCTTTTAGGTGTTGAAGGACAAACTGAAATAGATGAGGAGGCAATCTATCAGCAGGACCTTAAGGAAAAGCGCAACAGAATTGTTGTTGGACTGTTCTTCTCGGCCATTTTAATGATACTGATGTTCAGCGGATGGGATCCGTTAATGGGCATGACTCATGGTATCCTGCAGTTGCATATATCCTCAATGGGATTATTGTCACTGGCTGTAAGCATCCTGCCATTTTTATATGTTTCACTGCCAATTTTAAAAGCCGGAATCAATGGACTGATGCATAAAAACCTGAACATGGATGTAATGTATTCAATGGGTATTCTGGTCGCTTACATTTCAAGCATATTCGGAACATTCGGCATTGTCCTTGACCATACATTCATGTTCTATGACTCTGCAGTGATGCTGCCTTCTTTTTTAATGATTGGAAGATACCTTGAGGCAAGAGCCAAAAAGCGAACATCAGATTCCATTCGTGAACTGATAGGTCTTCAGCCAACAGTCGCAACCGCAATTGAAGTGGATGAATCCGGTGAAATCATATCTCAAAAGGAAGTCTCCATTGCAGATATAGCATTGGATGATTTGCTTCTGGTAAAGCCCGGTGAAAAAATTCCCGTTGACGGTGATGTCGTCGGAGGGCAATCATATGTTGATGAATCAATGATTAACGGTGAACCGATACCTAAGGTAAAAAAGGATGGTGAAGAGGTATTTGCAGGTACAATAAACCAGGATGGGGTACTGCATATCCGTGCTAAAAAAATCGGTAAGGAGACAGTGCTGTCTAATATTATCCGTTTGGTTGAAAAGGCACAGTCTTCACGTCCTCCGGTTCAGAAATTTGCAAACACAATCGTATCATACTTCATACCGGTCATACTGACAATTGCAATTGCAGTGTTCTGCATATGGTATTTTGTCTTGGGCGGAACCTTGCTGTTCTCCTTAACATGTCTGATTTCAATATTGGTTGTAGCATGTCCTTGTGCACTGGGACTTGCCACACCGACAGCCGTTACAGTTGGTGTTGGAAGAGCGGCCGAATTCGGTATACTGATTAAAAACGGAGACACACTGGAAAATGCAGGCCAAATCGATGTGGCGGCATTCGACAAGACAGGCACAATTACTGAAGGAAAACCTGAAGTTGATGATGTCATTGTTTATGGGGGCAGTGAGGAAGAGCTTATTAAACTTGCAGCCAGTATCGAGCAAAACTCCACTCACCCTATAGCCAAGGCCATAGTTAACAGGGCTAAGGAATTGAACATTGAGCCTGACCAGACTTCCGGTTTTGAAAATGTCACAGGTAAAGGTTTAAAGGCAGAATTGAACTCAAATGAGGTTTTGGCAGGTAACTTAAGTTTAATGGAATCATATGATGTTGAGGTGTCCTCTGAAGCTATTGAAAAGTACCATGAACTTGAAAAACAGTCAAAAACAATCATATTTTTAGCGGAAAATAAACATGTGAAAGGCATATTGAGTCTTTCAGATAAAATCAAGGCCAATTCCAAAAGGACTATTGATGAACTTCACAATATGGGCGTTGAAACCTATATGCTTACGGGAGACAATGAATCAACCGCTTTGACAGTGGCGCGTGAAGTCGGAATCGATAATGTTGAAGCCGGAATACTTCCTGAAAACAAATTGGATATAGTCAAAAAAACTCAGGCAAATCATACCAAAAAGGTTTTATTTGTCGGTGACGGAATCAACGATGCGCCTGCACTCACTCAGGCAGATATTGGTGTTGCAATGGGCAATGGTACTGATATTGCCATGGAAAGCGGAGATATTGTTGTTATGGAAGGTGATTTGGAAAATGTTGTTGCGGCAGTGCAGTTTTCCAAAAAGGTAATGCGCAGAATCAAGGAAAACATATTCTGGGCATTTGCATATAACTCCATACTGATTCCGATTGCTGCCGGAGTGTTGTATCCTGCATTCGGCATAACATTTGAACCTGCCCTGGCGGGGCTGGCAATGGCTTTAAGTTCAGTTACGGTCATATCTCTTTCACTGATGCTTAAAAGATATGTGCCTGAAATAAAAAGAAGTAAAAATTAATTGATTATATTTTGAAATCAATTAATTCTAATTTTATTTTTCCTATTTTTGGTGCAAGGAAATTATAGAATGCTGCAATTAGGTAAAATTCAATAAATCCTCCTACAAATCCGCCAATAATATTGCCGATTAAACTAACTGCATTGGTTCCACTTATTAAGGAGATAACTCCAGAAATTATACTTAAAACACCACAGATTATTGCAAACATTATTGCCAATTTTAACGGATCAACGGAATCGATAACGGTAAAGTTATTTTCATTACTTAAGTTTAAAATAATTGCCCTTCCGCTTTTTGCTACAATATTGTAGATGTATGCTGCAATCAGAACAAACACGAATGTTACGATGAATGTACTGAATATCAATATCAGTATTGTTGTAGGTTGACTTAAAATCGCCAATAACTGGTAAAGGCTATAAGCTACTACAGTTTGGCCGGTATACATTAATGTTTGGATTACTGATGTTAAAAGCAACGGCAGGACAAATACTGAAACCAGATATAATAGGATGGCCTGTATTGTTAAAATTATTGCGGTCATTGTTGCGGTTTCAGTGGTTGAGATTTTAACAACTTCGCCTTTGTCTGTAATTATCATTGCAATTGTTTTTAATTTCTTTGAAAGAAAATTATATAGCATTCCTTCACAAAAGCTATTGTAGATTGTATACATGAATGCTCCTACAATTACTGTTGGTATTAGGTATATTGCAACTCCTGCACCATTTGGAACGGTTGTTACAAGGAATATGGTGAGTATTATTGCTCCTATTATTGAGAATAATACTGATATTCCAGTTACCATTGTAGTAAAAGAAGCAAGCTCAATGGATTTTAACTCTTTTACATTGCTCATTTTTTCACCTAGAACCAGTCTTTGGATTTTTCAAGTAATTCGTCAATGATTATTGGAATTGATCCGGTATATGTGTGAGGATCCATTATTTTGTCCACATCCTCTTTTGTCAGGTATTTTTGAACTTCCTCATCTTCCAGAATCAATTCACCAAGTAACAGTTTTTCCTTATTTGCCTTTATAGCATTTTTCCTTACAATGCCGTATGCGGTTTGTTTTCCCATTCCTGCACGTGTTAGCTCTGCCATTAATCTTTCAGCCATGATCAATCCATTTGTTAAGTTTAAGTTTCTTTCAATGTTTTCATCATAGAATACCAGATTGTTCATCAGTTTGATTGTCAGGTTTAAGATGTAATCGGTTAAAATGCAGCTTTCCGGAAACATGATTCTTTCACATGAGGAATTGGTAAGGTCTCTTTCATGCCAAAGAGGATTATTGTCCAATGCGGCATTTACATATGATTTAACTATTCTTGCAACACCACAAATTCTTTCAGCAGTAATCGGGTTCATTTTATGAGGCATTGTGCTGCTTCCAACCTGTTTTTCAGGGTCGAAATATTCTCCAACTTCCATGAGTTCTGTTCTTTGCAGGCTTCTGATTTCAAGTGCAATTTTATCTAATGTACTTGCAATGTTTGCTAAAACACTGATGAATTCGACATGGTTGTCTCTTTGAACAACTTGATTTGTAATTGTTGCAGGAGGCAATCCTAGGATTTCTGCAACAGTTTTATGAATTTCCCATCCTTGTTCTCCTAAAGCGGCAGTTGTTCCTACTGCTCCATCCATCATTCCGATACATACATTTGACTTTGCATTTTGCAGTCTTACGTATTGTCTGTGCAGCTCGTCTGCCCAGATTCCAAATTTCATACCGTAAGTGGTTGGAAGCGCATGCTGTCCGTGTGTACGTCCGATACATACTTTCATTTTATTTTCTTCTGCTAATTTAAGCATTATTTTTGTTAATGTTTCTAATTTTTCTTCAAGAACATCAATTGAGTCACGAATGAGCAGGGAATTTGAGCTGTCTACAATATCGTTGGATGTGGCTCCAAAATGGACATATTCTCCAGCACCATTTTCACACACTTCTGTAATTGATTTGGATAAAGCTGCAATGTCGTGATTTGTTTCTGCTTCAATTTCTTTCATTCTTTCTAATTTGACATATTTAGTATTGGCCTTGGCTGCAATTTCATCTGCAACTTCTTGTGGAATTATTCCTAATTTTCCTTCAGCTAATGCTAAAGCCGCCTCTACATCAAGCATTCTTTGTAATTTATTTTCTTCTTCCCAAATATTTTTCATTTCAGGAGTACCATACCTAAATTCAATTGGGTGTATAGCCATTTTTTATCAACTCTTAAAATTATTAATAAAACATTTATATATTTGTTGTTTAAAGTATTATATTTTAGCAAACATTTATATTGTTTTATTTAAAGAGTATGTATTACTATTATGGTTTTATAATAGGTGATTATATGGAAACAAAAATACGACAATTTCGCCAAGAGAAAGGTATAACTCAACAGGAGTTGGCTGATTTGGCAGGCGTAACTCGTCAGACAATTAACGCATTAGAGAATGCACGCTATAACCCTTCCTTATTATTGGCCTATAAAATTACAAAAATATTGGGTAAAAATGCTATAGAAGAAGTGTTTGAATTCAATGAAGTTGATTAAGTAGAGATTACTTTAATTTTTTTGGGGAGTAGAAATGAATTGGTGACTATTCAGATTACTTAATATTTTTTTAACTAAACAAATTTTTTTTCCGATAAGATGTCTTTATTTAATGAAAAACTCAAAAAAATTTCTTTAAAGGAATTGTTGTCCTTAATCATTATCTTGTTTTTAATTCAATATTTGCTTAATACTTTAAATATCGTTCAGATTGATTCTGTTTGGATTTATATTCTTGTCATTTTTTTCTTTATTTTCAAAGTTAAAAATGAATTTTTTTCAATTAAAAGCGATATTTTGCAGCTGCGCAATGGGGATGTATTAAAATCCGTTCTGAGGATTGTCATATTAAACATATTTTTCTCATATGGGATGCTGTATTTCTCAGATTTCATGTTGAATATCTCTAATCAGCATAACTTGTTCAATTCGGCTTTAACTGCTGGTTTGCTGGCGACCATATTTGTATCTCCAATATCCGAGGAGCTGATTTTCAGGGGAGTCTTTTTAAATAGATTGCAGCTGGTTGTTCCGTTAACTTTTGCAGTTCTCATATCTTCACTTCTATTTGCTGCTCTTCACAGTTTCGGAGGTATTTTTTCGGCATTTATTTTTGCTGTTTGTGTAGCTATTTTGTATTTGAAAACGGACAATATCTGTGTACCTATTCTGGCACACTTTTTAAATAATCTGTTTGCTGAAATAATTGTTGTTTTAGACTCAGGCAGGATTTTATTTACAAATGATTCGGTCATGTGTCTTGTATCGGTATTGGCAATCTGTTCATTTGTTTTAATTTTACGGTTTATTGTTAAAGAATTAAATACTATTAGTCATAATAATCTTTAATATGGATTTGAGAAAAATCGGTATTGTATTGATATTTGTTGGAATTGGATTAACTATCTTTTTCATTAACAATCAGCAGATTTTCGTTCCGGCTTTAACAATTACTGTTTTAGGATTTTTTATCACTGTTGTAGGTTTTCTTATTGAAATTAGAAAAAGAAAAGTGATTAATGACAGGTTGGATGAGGACATTGCGAATATTCTTCAGCCTTTAATTACAAAATACTCTAATTTGAATAAACAGTATAAATCTGAGTTTGACGGTGATGAATATGTCCAAAAAAGGATGCAATTGAATAGTGACCTGGAACGTGAGATTGCTGAAAATCTTCCTTATCTGGAAAGTCGTGAAGTTAAAAAGATCGTCATTGAATTCAGCAGAGAACAGGATAAAATGTAATATTTTTTTTCAATTTTTATTTCAATGTACATTTTATTACAACAAGGTTTTAAATAGTACATTATTTAATATATTTTAATAGTGATAAAATGTTTTCTCCAAGTTTTGAAGAAGTAAAAAAAATTGCAAAAAATAAAGAATACAAGCGAATACCGATATATTATGAATTGTTTTCAGATTTCGCAACTCCGATAGAACTATTAAGAATCTTAAAGGGAATAAGTAAGCATACATATATGCTTGAAAGTGTTGAGGATTCAAAAAAATGGGGAAGATATACTTTTTTAGGATTTGACCCTTTGTTGGAGTTCACATGTCAGGACGGCACAGTTAAAATAAAGGGCAATGAGGATTTCACCCAGCTTACCGATGATGAAGTCACAATCACTACTCAAAATCCCAATCAGATAATTAAGGATTTGGTATTGAAAAACAAATCCCCAAAAATCGAAGGCCTTCCTTCATTTACCGGAGGTTTTGTGGGATATTTCGCATATGACTATATAAAGTATCAGGAACCTACCCTAAAACTCGATGCCGCAAACCATGATCAGTTTAAGGACATAGATTTGATGCTGTTTGACAAGGTTATTGCATTCGATAACTTCAGACAAAAAATAATCATCATAGTTAACATGAAAACTGATGATCTTGAAGAAAACTACAAAAAGGCATGTTTTAAATTAGCTGAAATTGCTAACTTAATAAAAAGCGGTAAAAAAGCTTTTATTCCTAATTTGGAGTTAAAATCAGAATTCAAACCTGCATTTTCCCGTGAAAAGTTCTGCAACATGGTTGAAAAGGCAAAAGACTATATCTATGAGGGGGATATCTTTCAGGTGGTCCTTTCAAACAGGTTGGAAGCGGATATCTCCGGAAGTTTATTTGACACATACCGTGTTTTAAGGACAACAAATCCCTCACCCTATATGTTTTACTTTTCAAGTGAAGATATCGAAATTGCAGGTGCCTCTCCTGAAACTCTAGTGAAACTGGATGGCAATAAACTCTACACTTTTCCTCTTGCCGGAACAAGGCCCCGCGGAAAAACCGATGAGGAAGACCATGAACTGGAACACGAACTTTTGGATGATGAAAAGGAGCTGGCCGAACACAACATGCTTGTGGATTTGGGACGAAATGACATTGGCAGAATCTCAGAAATCGGGTCTGTGAAAGTGGAAAAATATCTGTCAGTTGAAAAGTTTTCCCATGTGATGCATATTGGGTCAACCGTAACCGGTCAGCTGAGAAGTGATTTGGATTCACTTGCGGCAATCGAGTCAATCTTGCCTGCAGGAACATTGTCCGGAGCTCCAAAGATAAGGGCCTGTGAGATAATCAACGAACTTGAAGACAACAAACGCGGAATCTATGGTGGAGCAATCGGATATATTGATTTAAGCGGCAATATTGATACATGCATTTCAATCAGAATCGCATTTGCCCGAAACAATAAGGTTTTCATACGTTCCGGTGCGGGTATTGTTGCAGACAGCATTCCTGAAAATGAGTTTGAAGAATGTTTGAATAAGGCAGCGGCAGTTATTGACGCTTTAAAAATTGCAAATGGGGGATTGGAATGATACTTTTAATCGATAACTATGATAGTTTTTCTTATAATTTATACCAGCTGATCGGTCAAATCAATCCGGATATTCATGTTTCAAGAAATGATATGATAACGGTTGAGGAGATATCAGATTTAAATCCGGAGTGCATTATTTTATCTCCGGGGCCAGGAAGGGCTGAAAATGCCGGAATATGCATTGAAATTGTAAAGGAATTTCATGATAAAATTCCGATTTTGGGAGTTTGTTTGGGTCATCAGGCCATATGCACCGCATTTGGAGGTGAGGTGTCATATGCAAAAAGACTGATGCACGGCAAGTCTTCAATGATTTCTCTGGATTATGATTTTCTTTTTAAGGGATTGCCTAACCAGATAAGTGTCGGCAGATACCATTCCTTAAGTCTGGTTGAAGACACTCTTCCGGATTGTCTGGAAATCATTTCAAAATCAAAGGATGACGGCGAGGTAATGGCTGTAAAGCATAAGCAGTTCAATATTTACGGGCTTCAGTTCCATCCCGAATCGATATTGACATCAGACGGACTAATTATTATTGAAAATTTTTTACAAAAAGTTGAAAGGGGTATTTTATGATTAAGGAAGCAATACTTAAAGTTTATAAACATCAGGATTTAACTTATGATGAAGCATATCAGACAATGGATGAAATCATGAGTGGAGAGGCAAGTGAAGTTCAAATGAGTGCTTATTTAACTGCCATGTCAATGAAAGGTGAAACCATTGATGAGATAACTGCTTCTGCCGAGGCCATGAGGGCGCATTGTGTAAGGCTATTGAATGATAAGGAAGTTCTTGAGATTGTCGGTACCGGTGGAGATGGTTCAAATACATTCAATATTTCAACAACTTCTTCAATTGTGATTTCGGCGGCAGGAGTTCCTGTTGCAAAACATGGAAACAGATCCGCATCAAGCAAGTGCGGGGCTGCAGATGTGCTGGAAGAGCTGGGAGTGAATATTCATGTGCCTCCTGAAAAAAGTTTGAATTGTCTAAAGGAAATAGATTTATGCTTTTTGTTTGCTCAAAATTATCATTTGTCCATGAAATACGTTGCCGGAGTTCGAAAGGAACTGTCCATAAGAACAATATTTAATATTTTGGGTCCGCTGACAAATCCCGCAGGTGCAACCATGCAGGTTTTGGGAGTGTATGAAAAAGAACTTGTAGAACCAATTACAGAAGTAATAAAAAACCTAGGTGTTAAATCTGCAGTTGTTGTTTATGGGCTTGATGTCATGGATGAAATTTCAGCCAGTGACAAGACTTTTGTTTGCGAACTTAAGGACGGCAAAACAATGTCTTATGAAATTTCCCCTGAATATTTTGACATGGAACTTGTATCCAAGCAGGATCTTGTAGGCGGCGATGCAAAGGAAAATGCCGAAATAACTCTGAAAGTCCTGAAGGGTGAAAAGGGTCCGAGAAGAAATGCGGTTTTGCTAAACTCTGCTGCCGGTCTGTATGTTGCGGGTAAAGTGGATTCCTTAAGGGAAGGCGTTAGTCTTGCAGAGGATATTATAGATTCAGGCAGAGCTTTACAGCAGCTTGAAAGATTTATTGAATTTACAAATAGTTGATTGTTATGTTGGATGAGATTGTTGAAAAAACAAAACAAAGAGTAGATGATGCAAAAAAAGTTATTTCATTGGATGATTTGAAAAATGAAGTTGCATTGATGAATATTAATCATGATTTCCCATTTAAAGCGGCTTTATGTGAGGAGGATATTTCTATAATTGCCGAAGTCAAAAAGGCATCTCCATCCAAGGGAGTGATTGCAGAGGATTTTGATTATTTGGGTATTGCAAGGGAGTATGAGGATGCAGGTGCATCTGCAATTTCTGTTTTAACCGAGCCTTATTTTTTCATGGGCAGTGATGATTATTTAAAGGAAATTTCCCAGACCGTCAGTATCCCTGTTTTGAGAAAAGATTTCATCATTGATGAGTACATGATTTGGGAAGCCAAGGCATTGGGCGCTTCTGCAGTATTGCTGATAGTTTCCATTCTTGATATTGTTCAGTTGAAGAAATATCTGGATTTGGCTCATGAATTGGGATTGTCCGCTATTGTTGAGGCCCATGATGGTGACGAAATCATGCGTGCACTGACTGTCGGTGCTGAAATTATTGGTGTCAACAATCGTGACCTCACTGATTTTAGTGTGGATATTGAAAACAGTATCAACTTACGTAGATGTGTTAGTGGCGATATCATATTTATTTCAGAAAGTGGAATTAAAACAAAGGATGATGTTACAAGATTGAAGGAAAACAATGTTGATGCAGTTTTAATAGGTGAAACTTTAATGAAAAGTGAAGATAAAGCGGCGATGATTTCGGAGTTGAAAAATGGTTAAAATAAAAATTTGCGGAATCAAACGAATTGAGGATATAAAAATCGTAAACAGATATAAACCGGATTACATAGGTTTTGTATTTGCTGATTCAAAAAGAAAAGTTTCACATGAAACGGCAAAGATGTTAAGGGATAATTTGGATTGTGATATTGTTCCGGTAGGGGTTTTTGTTGACTCTCCGATTGATGAAATAATAAAAATCTTTGATGAGGGGACAATTGACATCGCCCAGCTTCACGGAAATGAAAATGAAGATTTTATTTCACTATTAAAAGAAAAAACCGGTAATCAATTGAAAATCATAAATGCAATTGAAATGTCAGAAAACATAAATTTGGACGAATATTGCAATTCTAAAGCCGATTATTTGCTGTTGGACAGTGGGAAAGGCAGCGGTAAAACATTTGATTGGAATTTAATAAAAAACGATTTGAAAAAGGATTTCTTTTTGGCGGGAGGATTGTCAAGTTCAAATATCAGTGATGCCATTGGTGAAATTAAACCTTATGCTGTTGATTTAAGTTCCAGTCTTGAAACGGACGGATTTAAGGATGAAAATAAAATAAAAGAAATAATGGAGGTAATAAATTGAGTAAAGGAAGATATGGGGAGTATGGTGGTCAGTACATATCAGAAACATTAATGAATGAATTGATTTACTTGGAGCAGCAGTACAATCACTACATGAATGATGCGGATTTTGTTTATGAGCTCAACACCCTTTTGAAAGAATATGCCGGCAGACCTTCTTTGCTGTATTATGCAGAAAGAATGACTGAAGACTTGGGAGGAGCAAAGATATACTTAAAACGTGAAGATTTAAACCACACCGGTGCCCATAAGATTAATAATGTTTTAGGTCAGGTATTGCTTGCTAAAAAAATGGGAAAAACAAGGGTCATTGCCGAAACAGGTGCCGGTCAGCATGGTGTTGCAACTGCAACTGCAGCGGCATTGCTTGACATGGAATGTGAAGTTTATATGGGCGAAGTCGATACAAAAAGACAGGCACTTAATGTTTATCGTATGGAATTGCTTGGAGCAAAAGTTCATCCGGTAAAATCAGGGACAAAAACTCTAAAAGATGCGGTCAATGATGCATTCCGTGATTGGATTGCAAGAGTTCATGATACAAACTATGTTATTGGTTCAACAATGGGACCTCATCCGTTTCCGCAAATGGTTCGTGATTTTCAGGCAGTAATAAGTAAGGAGGCACGCAAGCAGTTTTTACAAAAAGAGGGAAGACTTCCCGATGCAGTCATTGCATGTGTTGGCGGTGGAAGCAATGCTATGGGTGCTTTTTACAACTTCATTGAAGATGAGGATGTTAAATTGATAGGTTGTGAGGCCGGAGGTAAAGGAATTGACACACCTTACAATGCGGCAGCATTAACAAAAGGTCAAATTGGAATATTCCACGGTATGAAGTCAATTTTTAATCAGAGCGAATACGGTCAGATTGCACCTGTTTATTCAGTATCGGCCGGACTTGACTATCCGGGTGTCGGACCGGAACATGCCTATTTAAGGGATTGTGGAAGAGCGCAGTATGTTCCAATAACTGATGAGGAAGCCGTAAATGCATTTGAATATCTTTCCAGAATGGAAGGGATAATTCCGGCTATTGAAAGTGCTCATGCAGTTGCATATGCAATGAAATTGGCTCCTCAAATGGACAAGGATGAAATAATAATGATATGTCTTTCTGGAAGAGGAGATAAGGATGTCCGCTCAATTGCAGAATATAGGGGAGTTGATTTAAATGAGTAAAATTGCCAATGCATTTCAAAATGGCACAGCATTTATAGGATTTTTAACCGCCGGAGACCCGACAATAGATAAAACTGTGGAGTTTATTCTCGCAATGGAAGAGGCGGGATGTGATTTGATAGAAATTGGAATTCCATTTTCCGATCCCATGGCTGAAGGCGTTGTAATTCAGGATGCCAACGTGAGGGCACTGGAAAATGACACCACAACTGACGATGTGTTTGACATTGTCAGAAGAGTGCGTGAAAAAAGTGATGTTCCATTGGTATTTTTAACATATATAAATCCGGTTTTCTTTTATGGTTATGAAAAATTCTTTAAAAAATGTGGCGAATTAGGTGTTGACGGCATTATTTCACCGGATCTTCCATATGAGGAAAAGGGCGAGATTGCAGATATTGCAAAGGATAACGGTGTGGATGTGATTTCACTAATCGCTCCAACATCAAGTGAGAGGATAAAAATGATTGCAAATGATGCAACAGGATTTATTTATGTTGTTTCATCATTAGGGGTTACCGGAATGCGTTCCGAGATAAAAACAGATTTGAATGGAATTTTATCAGATATTCGTGAAGTCACAGATTTGCCGTTGGCTGTAGGTTTCGGTATCAACACTCCAGATCAGGCAAGTGAAATAGGTAAAATTGCAGATGGGGTCATTGTTGGAAGTGCGATTGTTAAAATAATAGAAAAATATGGGGAAAATGCTGAAAAACATTTAAGAGATTATGTTTCAGCTATGAAGGATGCATCTAATCAAAAATCATAACAAAAACATAAACTTATTATATATAAAAAAATAAATATAATACTATTATTTACAAGAGGATTATTTATGTTTAAAGCAGAATTAAGTGATTCTAGTATATTAAAAACCAGTTTTGATGCTATTTCATCAATCGTTGATGAAGTGCAAATTCAAACTGACAGTGAAGGCATGAGATTAGATGCCTTAGACCGCAGTCACATAACTTTCGTACATTTAGAACTTAAATCTACTTTGTTCGACGAGTATATTTGTGATGTACCTGAAAAGATTAACATTGATACTGATGAATTTATGAGAGTACTTAAACGTGCCAAATCTCAGGACAGGGTTTTAATGTCTGTGGATGAAGGTAATTTCATCATCACATTTGAAGGCGATGCAACCAGAACCTTTAAAATAAGATTAATTGATATTGAATATGATAACCCAACTCCACCTCAAATCTCACATCCAACTACATTTAAAGTACGTTTCTCCATATTAAAAGATTGTATTAACGATATTGATATCTTTTCAGACAAAATCGCATTACAAGTGGATGAAGATTACTTTATTGCATCTGCAGATGGTGAATTTGGTGATGCAAGCATTAAATATCTCCATGGGGAAAACATTCAATCCCATGAAAAAGCATTATTCTCTCTGGATAAGATTAGGGAAATGCTTAAAGCAGATAAATTTTCAGAGGAAGCGGAAATTAGTTTGGGTACCGACATGCCATTAAGTTTAACTCTTAATATGGTAACCGGTGACGGTAAACTCAGTTTCTTACTTGCTCCTAGATTAGAACAGGATGATTAATTTCATCGGTTCATCTTTTTTTATTTTTAAAATTATATTTTAGAGATGGTGTTAAGTGGATCAATTTTATCAGGAATTGCGCAAAGTTCAAAAAAAGGAACGAAACAACGGTACATTGGCTCGTGTAGAAGAGACTTTTTATAGTGATATGCATGAGTATATGGACATGCTAAAGCAAGAGGCAATGAATGATCCATTTTCTAAAGCACCGGCTATTCTTAAGGAAGCACAAATTATAGCTACCGAGATTTGTGAACGCAGAGAGCATAAAATCACTGATGCTGCTGTTGTGAATATTCACAGGTCCTACCGTTTATTCACCGGCAAGCCCCAATTTGATTTGGTGGATACCACTCCTTTGAATTTGACTCCCGAAGAGGAGAAATTTTATTATTCTCTGATTGATACACTGAAAAATCACAGGGGAAATATTTCACTTGAGAAATTGTCTGAAGAGGATAAAGAGTCATCCAAATCAATCATAAAGCCAAAGGAGACTCAAACAAATACATTAACTTCTCAGGCTGTTGAGGATAAGAGCAAATCAAAGCGAAAAGAAGCGGTTAAAGAGGTAAAACCTGCTGTCAGAGAAAAACCTATTGTTAAACCGCAGGTTAAAAATGAGTCTGTTGAAGGTATTGAAGATAATCCTAATGCTTTTGACAATCAGGAAGAGTTTTATGATTTTGAAACAAAAAAAGTAGCTAAAGAAACCGAACTTGTCACAATGCTTGTTTTTGACGAAGTGGGAGCAATCGTCGGTGTTGATGAGAAGGTTTACGGTCCCTTTAGGCCTCAGGATATAGTTACTTTGCCTTTGATAAATGCAAAAATATTTTTCAAAAATCGAAAAGGCCGTCGGGTAAAAATTTAACCATTTTGACTCTTTCAAAAACTTTGTTGATTTGAAATTTTCTGATGAAAGTTAGCTCTGA
>NZ_CAMJUE010000005.1 GCF_946408925.1 uncultured Methanobrevibacter sp. | reverse complement strand
TGTTTGATGGGGTAGGGATGTAAGCTTCGAGGTTTTTTTTCCGAGTTGTTGAGTCTGCTGCTTCCAATTGTTCGCTTGCATTATTTTAATTGTTAGTAAACTTATGTATTGACTTATTTCAAGTGATACATAGTTTGATAATAATTTGGTTAGGTGTTAACAGTAAGGGTGAAAGTTGCACTAATTATAATTTATTTTTCATACTCATATGTAATAGATAAGTATTGCGGCCATAGCATGGGGGTTATACCTGGTCTCGTTTCGATCCCAGTAGTGAAGTCTTTTTGCGTTTTGTTTGTGTACTATGGTTTTCTATGGGAATTTCATTTCGCTGCAAGCTTTCTCTATTACAATTATAACTTACTTTTTTTGGATTTATTTTATTACTTAATACCCTAATATCAATTTTTTGGTGATTTTATGAATATTAATGTTTTAGATACTACATTACGTGATGGGGAGCAAACTCCAGGTGTTTCTTTAACTCCACAAGAAAAATTAAGAATTGCTACTAAACTTGATGAAATCGGTGTTGAATTTATAGAAGCCGGTTCCGCTATCACTTCTGAAGGTGAAAGGGAATCTATTAAACAAATCACCAAACAGGGTTTTAATGCGGAAATTTTAAGTTTTTCAAGACCATTAACTGTTGATATTGATTATTGTTTAGAGTGTGATGTTGATGCAGTTAATCTGGTGGTTCCTACATCTGAGTTGCACATTTCAGACAAGTTACAGACAACTAAAGAAAAGCTCATTGATTTATCAAATGATGCTGTGGACTACTGTAAAGATCATGGTTTAATTGTTGAGCTTTCTGCTGAGGATGCATCTAGAAGTGATGTGGACTTTTTGAAATCTGTTTATGTTAATGCTATCCAACATGGTGTTGATAGAATTTGTGTTTGTGATACAGTTGGTATTTTAACACCTGATTCGTCATTTGAATTGTTTAGCCAGTTAAGAGATTTGTCAGTTCCCATATCCTGTCATTGTCATAATGATTTTGGTCTTGCTGTTGCCAATACACTATCCGCTATCAAAGGTGGGGCAAGTGAAATTCATACCACTATAAACGGTATAGGTGAGAGGGCTGGAAATACATCTTTTGAGGAGTGTGTTGTTAGTATTGATAGATTGCTTGATGATTATTCCACAAATATCAGAATCAATGAAATCTATGATATATCCAAATTAGTAGCAAGATTGACCGGTGTTTATATTCAACCCAATAAGGCAATTGTTGGAGAAAATGCTTTTTCTCATGAATCCGGAATTCATTCAGATGGAATTATTAAAAATTCAGCAACCTATGAACCAATGACTCCCGAACTTGTTGGCCGTAAGCGTAAATTTGTCATTGGAAAACACATGGGTACTCATGGACTTGATAATAGGTTAAAGGAGTTGGGTTTGAATGTTAATGATAATCAGCTTAAACAGATTTGCGATGATATTAAGATTTTGGCCGATAAGGGTAAAACTGTCACTGATGTTGACTTGCAGGTAATTGCAGATAACGTTTTGGAAATAAATCATAAAGATAGAATTAAGTTAGACGAGGTCACTATAGTTTCAGGCAATAAGGTCATGCCAACAGCATCTGTTAAAATTTCTATAGATGGTGAGGAAATATTGAATGCTGGTGTCGGTTTGGGTCCGGTTGATGCCGCTATCAATGCAATCAAATCTTTGGATATATTTCAGGACATTGATTTAATCGAGTATCATGTAGATTCTATCACTGGTGGTACTGATGCATTTATTGATGTTATTATTAAACTTCAAAAGGGTGATAAGGTCGTTTCTGCCAGAGGTACCGAAGCGGACATTATCAATGCGAGTGTTAAAGCATATATTGCTGGAGTAAATAGACTTTTGAGTGATTGATATGTATATGGATAATATTAAAATATTTGGTTTCAGGGCAAGCATAGACTCTGTTGGAGATACGCTCAATAAGATTAATTCCATTAAGCAAGACGGTGAAATTATACAACTTCTAAATGCAGATGCGATAGTTTCCAAAAATCATATTGTCCATGGTGTCAACCAGGCATTTTTGGCATTTGACCGTGGTGAAAATTTGGCTAAGGATATCAGTGTTGAAATTGTGTTGAGATGTTCAGCTCAACGCCAAATTTCCAAGGCATTTAACATGTTAGGTTTAAAAGAAGGGGACATGAATTTATGTGCTATTTTAATAAATTCTAATGATTATTCTGAAGAGTTGTCTTTAATTTTTAATCGTGATGATGATGTTTTAACACCCAATTTGGATCATTTAATTAAAATCTATAAAATTAGTGATGTTGAACTTCAAAACATGGATGTTGAGGAAATTATAATCGATAGGATTTCAAAACTTACAGTTGACTATTGACCGTGTCGATTATTATATTCAAATTCTCTTTTTTAAGGCAATCATAAGCCAGGTTTTTAATTTCTATGCATATTGCCTTTTGTTTTATTCTATTGTTGTTGGGGCATGTTGTTATGAATCCGCTTTTATCTGTTGTTAATGTTTTTTTCAAATTCCAACATATTGACTTTGCATCATCGTGTTGAATAATTGCATTGATGCCTCTTTTATCTGCATGTATTGTATTTTCTATATGTTTTTTTACATACTTTGTTGCATTTAAAGAAAGTTCAAGATTTTTTCCAACTTTATCAATTTCATTATCTATACCACTACATATAATTTGTGATGTTCTGCTTAATTTTTGAGGCAGTGAAGTTTTTTTAAGAAGGTCTTCATCGTTTGTTGCAATTAATCCTCCGTTTCCCACATTAATCATTTTAGGAGAACCGGTCGATGCAAGAATGATGTCTGAGAGAATTCCCAGATTGTGCATTGAATCCCCAATGCCTGCTGAAGCATCTTCAATTGTTAATATGCCATTATTTTTACAGTATCTGTTGATGTCTTTAACATCCTGCTCTGCAGTGTATCCTGCAAAACTTGTAAATATCAGTGCGGAGTTATCGCTGATTTCAATTTCATCTAAATCATCGGCATTAATCAGACCCAAATCGGTTTTAAGGGTTATGATATTTTTATTTAAAAACTTTGCAATCTGTTTAAATCCGTGCCATCCTCCCTGATCGGGTATGATGATATCTCCTTGGACTGCTGAAAGTGCAATGAAAATGCTGTTGTTTCCGCTGGAGGTGACTTTGGCATAATCTTTATTTGTTAAGTCTTTAATTTTATTGACGCAACTTTCCTCATAGTCTTTAGCCACATTTCCTTTTGCAACTTCAGACATAATCATTAAAGTTTCTTTTGAAGGGCTTTTAAACTTAAACATTTTTCTCACTTTTAAAGTACATATCGAGGGTGGTTTGTTTTGTGTGAAGCATTTCATTCATCAATGTTCCCTGTTTTACATACCTGCTGATAGGTATTTTCAATTTTGTTCCGGCATATTCAAGGCATTTTTCCAATGTTTCAAATTCAAGATACGGCCTAATCATTGCCTCTTTGATATTTTCCCTTACATTAAAAACGCCCAATGGAACATATCCGTCATATGCCTCTCTTAAAATAAGCAAACCTGATTGCTTTTTAATTTTCATCAGATAATCAAGAACCGCCATTTTTGCAGTATAGTAACATCCGCCGACAATTGAATATTCTTTTTTTCCTCCATTGGTTTCATAATCTGAAAATATCAATTCCTCATTTTTCATTAATTTAATGAATGCTTCATACCATTCATATTGCCATTCCGTTGGAGTCAAAATAATAATATAATAATTATTCAAAGCACCGAATTCATAAACGCGATAGGTATCCAGTCTGTCAAATTTTCTAACTTCCTTTAAAAACTGATCTGCAAGTGTGGAATCGCATGCGGTAATTGACCAACGTGTAGGAACCAGTTTTCTTTTGTTTTTAGTACCAATGGCTCCAACAGAAAATGCCTTCTGCATGGCGGAAAACGGCACATCCTTGTTGTGGAGATTCACAACTGCTTCAGTTGCTTTAAGGTCAGTATCATAAAATGTTTTTTCAAGCTGCCTGTCCCATCTGACAGCATCGATGTCGAATTTCTCAATCACGGCACTTGGACCATGAGGCATGCTGTCTTCTGTAAGCATGGATCCTCTTGGACGTTTTCCAAATGTCGCTTCACTGTCAATTGATTTTGAGGCAAGTGAAATGTCCTGAAGCTTTTCAACAAAGGGATTTTCCAAATCATCAATCTTTATCAGTTGTTTTCCTCTAACCAGGTTCATTCTGTAATTTATGATTTCGTCCTGAGTCTTGTTTTGACCTATCCATGATTCAGGGGAGTCCATAATCGATGTGTCTCCCATCTGTGAACTCATCATGGGTCCTGCATATACCTTGGGATAGGACCATCTTCCAATAAACACTGATGGTGGGGTTGTCCCTTCAAGATTTTTTCCAACCTTGACAGACTTCATCTGTATCTGTTCGGTTAACTTTGCTAAATATGCATTTTTTGTGGTTTTCATAATTTTCTAAAAAAAGTAAAAAAATAAAAATACTAATAATAGTATTTTTAACAGAATTCGATGGTTGCAGGTGGTTTGTCACTAACTGACAATGCTACATGTGTAACTTCAGAAATTTCAGAAGTAATCCTTTTTGAAATGGTCTGTACAACTTCCCATGGAAGTTCTGCAACGGATGCAGTCATTGCATCTATTGAATTAACAACTCTAACTACAACCAAATAACCGAAGTCCCTTTGGTCTCCTTTAACACCGGTTACTTTGGTATCGGTTAAAACAGCAAAGTATTGCCACACTTCCTTATCGATTCCTGCAGCTTCAATTTCTTCACGGACAATATGGTTTGCTTTTCTGCAGATTTCAACATTTTCTCTTGTAAGTGCTCCAACAACACGCACTCCAAGTCCAGGTCCTGGGAAAGGTTGTCTGTAAACGGTTGTAGCAGGCAGGCCAAGCTCATCACCGATTTCTCTTACTTCATCTTTGTACAGGTCACGGATCGGTTCACATAATTCCAAAACCATTCCGTTTGGTAAGGCCAGGTTGTGGTGGGATTTGATTTTACCTTTTGTTTCAATCCAATCAGGTGCAATGGTTCCCTGAACAAGGAATTTGGCATCTGCCTTTTCGGCTTCCCTTTCAAATACATCAATGAATATTTTACCAATGATTTTACGTTTTTCTTCAGGGTCTTCAACACCTGCAAGTGCATCCATAAATTCATCGGAAGCGTCTACGAATTTGAAATTTAACCTGTCTTTGAAAGTGTTGGTTACCTGTTCAACTTCACCTTCTCTTAAAAGACCATGATCAACAAATACTGCAGTTAAATTATCGCCAATTGCTTCTTGAACAAGTACAGAACATACTGAACTGTCCACTCCTCCGGACAATGCAATAATTGCTTTTTCATCACCGATTTGATCTTTAATTTTTTGAACTGCATCTGCAATAAATTCTTTAGGGCTTAACATTTTATTCCTCTTCGTCTTCTTCTTCGTAATCTTCAATGATTTGTTTGATCATAGCTTCTAAACCATTGTCATTTCCTGATTCAATGGCTTCAAAAATGTCATCAAATTTAACAAATTTTTCTAATTTAACGGACTTGGCACCAATACCTGAGATTTTGAATCCATATTCTTCATCTCCAATTGGAATGTTGACATATTGTTTTTTTAGTCCTGTTTTAAATTCATTTGCTTTGTCTCTTAAATCATCAGCGTTATCAATCATATTTATACACCTATTTTTGACAGATTTTATAAAAATTCTTAAATATTATTTCTCCTTTTGGAGTATGATGAACTTCAGGGTGGAATTGTATTCCATATACATCCTTGTCTTTATGTTTGAATGATTCAACATCACATAAACTGGAACTGGCTAAAATCTCAAAGTTTTCAGGGATTGTTTTCACTTCATCCTTATGTGAAGACCAAACATCCATTTCAGGAGCCAATCCTTCAAACAAGTTTTCATCGTTTGCAATATTTATTTTAACTTGAGCATAACTTTCAGTATCTGATGTAGTAACTTCTCCACCGTATGTTTTAGCAATCAATTGATGTCCAAGACAAATTCCAAGAATTGGAATGTCAAAGTGTTTAATGTATTCTTCACTGTTGCCTGCTCCTTCAAGAGAAGGGCCTCCACCAAGTATTAATCCAATAGGGTTTTTTGCTTCAATTTCCTCAATGGATAACGTATTTGAAACGAGTTCAGATGGAATATTCAAGTATTGTAAACTTCTTTGAATCCTATGGTTGTATTGTCCTTTATTGTTGATTACTAATATTGTCATTTTATGCTCCATTAAAATATAATAATATTATTTTTAATTAATGTAATTATTATAGTTTATTAAAATTTTCAAAAAAAGTGGCAGTATCCATGAATTCACTTAAAATTTATATATTACCTTTTATAAATTTGAATTACATGGAACTTCAAGATTTGATTTTTATTATAATTGCAGTATTTATTGCAGTATTATTGTTTAAAGTATTTATGTGGTTATTGCCGGTAATTGTTGTTGTGGTTATAGCATTCTTTATTTACATGTTTTTAAAAGAACGTTATTAATTTAGGTCATGGAATGCTGAAGTTGCAGCAACTGCACCTTCTCCGCATGCTACAATCCACTGTTTCAATCCAATGCAAACATCACCAATTGCATAAACATAATCAATGTTGGTTTTTTGATCTTTATCTATTATGATATGGCCTGATTCGTCCAGATTGACTCCTAATTGTTCAGCAAGTTCTGTGTGTGGAACATAACCTACACTGATGAACACACCATTAACAGGCAATTCAGACAGTTCTCCTGTCACGGTATCTTTCAGTGTCACTGATTCAACTAACATTTCACCTTTTATCTCTTCAACAGTGGCATTCATTATGGTATTTATGCCAGCTTCTTTTATTTGGTCTTGCAGATGTTTTTGTGCCCTGAACTCATCTCTTCTGTGGATTAGGGTAACGTTTGCTCCAAGATTGTTCAGGTATAATGCCTCCTGCAGTGCACTGTTTCCACCGCCCACCATTATGATGTCACGGCTCTGGAAGAAGAATCCGTCGCAGGTTGCACAGTAGCTCACACCTTTTCCTAAAAATTCATCTTCCCCTTTTGCATCAAGGTGCCTGTGTGAACTTCCGGTTGCAAGGATTACGGTTTTTGTCTGATATTCATCTTTTGTTGTTTTGACAGTGAAATGATATTCTCCGTCATTTTTAATTATCTCCACCACTTCCTCCATTTCATGAAGTTCGGTGTTTTTGGTTGCCTGTGCCTTCATTTTCTCAATCAGTTCTAAACCGGAAATGTTGTCGAAACCAGGGTAGTTTTCCATTTCAGGAACTTCGCGTCCTATTCCGCCGGCAAGGTCACGGTCGATTATAAGGTTTTTAGTTCCCTGACGGCCTGCATAGATTCCTGCTGTGAGGCCTCCAGGGCCTGCCCCGATAATGATTATGTCATATTTTTCCATTTTAATAACCTCAATAATATATTTTGATGGTTATGGTTTAAAAAATAGTAGTATTTAAAATAAAAATAAAATGAGGAGTTATAATAGTTCCTCAATTGCTTTTTTAACGTCACCTAAGTCTTCGGTTGGTTCGAATCTTCTAACAGGATTTCCCTGACGGTCAACCAGGAATTTGGTGAAGTTCCATTTGATGTCGTTATTGTCTTTGTAGTGTCTGTCTTTTGCTTTCAGCATTAATTTTAATGCTGTTGCGCCTTTGCCCTTAATGTCTTTGAATGGCTGTTCATTTTTAAGGTATTCAAATAACGGGTCTGCGTTTTCACCGTTTACATCGATTTTGTCGAAGATGGTGTATGGCACCAGCCATTTGCTGCGGCATACTTCAGTGATTTCTTCGGTTGATCCCGGTGCCTGGTTTCCGAACTGGTTGCATGGGAAGTCAAGAATTTCAAATCCTTTTTCACTGTATTCTGCATAAATTTCGTTTAATTCTGTGTATTGTGGAGTGAATCCACATTTGGTTGCTGAGTTTATTATTAACAGTACTTTGTCTTTGTATTGGCTTAATGAAACATTGTTTCCTTCACCGTCTTTTACTTCAAAATCATATACTGACATGCTTTAACACCTCATAAATTTTTAGGCTTAACTAAATTAGGACTTTTTATATTTATTATTTATTAATTTAATATTTAAATCTTACTTGTAAATTAATTTTTCCAAATCAGAAATTAGGATATTTTTTTTGGTAAATTTTTAAAAGAGAGATGTTGTGGTGTTTAAGTGACTAGTTTAAACACCAGATTTTGGGAAAATTATATTTGGCAGATTTTTTTTTAATTTTCCATTGACTTGTACTAAATTAGCAAAATTGTGAGAAATCTAATTTAACACAAATTCTAATTTTGGAGAGTATTAGTTTTTGACTAATAATGTGAGAGTTTTAGGTTAACCTAAATTTTTCTCTACTTAATACTATGACTGCATAGTATATAAAGCTTTCTATTTTTTTAGGCATACCTAAAAATTGGTGATGGTTTTTAAGTAAAATTATTTTCTGTTTTCCAAGTCTTCAGCAACCTTTTTGGCAACATGCTCTCCTGAAAGCAGCATTCCTCCAAATATCGGTCCCATACGTTGTGATCCGTGAACTGCATTGGCGGCCATGCCTGTAACATACAATCCAGGATACACTTCATTCACATTGTCAAGGATTTTTCCCTCAGCACGGTCGGCCCACATTGATTTTTCACCCATTATTTTTCCAGTTTCGGTGTTCAATGGCGCTTCCATCTTGTCCTGAACAATCTTAATGATTTCAAGAGGATGTCCTGTCGCATCAATGACTGCTTTGGATCTGACTGTAAGAGGGTCAATATGTAGACCACTCATTTCAACTGAACTCCAGTTGAGCACAACTCCGTTTATTCCATTTTCACGCACCATCAAATCCTCAATTGACATGAGGTTAAACACTTTAAGGCCAGCTTGAGTGGCTTTGGATGTAAGTGTTGATGTGCACTCTATGGAGTCGACAACATAATAGTTTTCCTGATATTTTTTGTAGTTTATTCCGAACTCATCAAGGATTCTGCGGCCTTCTTCCTGAACAACAACTTTATTGAACATCATTCCCCCTCCCCACATTCCACCACCAATGGAAAGTTTGCGTTCAAACAATGCAACCTTATACCCTGCCTTTGCAAGATAATAACCTGCAGTTATTCCTGATGGGCCTCCGCCACCGATTGCCACATCAATGTCTGTGTAGTCTAAAAAATCGTTCATGAATTCTTCAATGATTGCTCTTGATACAATAATGTCATCTAGTTTTTCCACATTATCACCATTGTTATATTATTTTTTGGTTTATTTAAAATTTTCCTGATTATAAGTATTCTACCATATCTTCCATGCTTATGTTTCTGGAATGCAATGGGGAGGGTCGGGCCTTATCTGAAGGATAGCCTATAGGAAGCAATGCCACTGAAACCATATTTTCAGGTAGGTCGAATAGTTCATCCAACACCCGTTTGTCATAACCTCTAACCCAAACGGAACCTATTCCTAAATCATATGCCTCAAGCATCATCTGTGTTGTTGCAATGACTGCATCATCAAGACCTGCATCATGACCGTCAACAGTCTTCCATGATACATTCTTATCATAACAGATTAAAAGCACGACCGGAGCATTAAAACAGTATGGTGTGAAGTCCCTAACTTTCTTGAGCTCTTCTTCACTTTTAATTACAAAAACACGTTGTGGCTGGAAATTGTTTCCTGTTGGAGCAACCTGCGCTGCCTTTAAAATCTTTTCCAGTTTTTCATCTTCAATTTCTTTGTCTGCATATTTTCTGACTGAATACCTTTCACAGGCTAACTGTAAAAATCTTGCATAATATCACCTAAAAAATTTTTAAAAAAAGAGTTTGAATGGAAACCCAACTGAGTTTCCTTAAATTAATTTTTGAATTTCTTCACGAACAACCTTATTGACTAAGCTGCCGTCGGCTTTTCCTTTCAGCTGTTTCATGCACATTCCCATCAAAGGACCCATAGCTCCCATTTGACGTTCTTTAACCATTCCCTCATTGTTAGCTACAATTTCAGAAATAATACTTACAACATCTTCCTCACTAAGCATTGTCAAATTGTTTTTCTCAGCAATTTCTGATATGTTCTCATCAGGTGTTTTGATTGTCTCAATCGCCAGTTTACGAACGCTGTCCTTTGCAATTTTACCATCGGCCAATAATGTGAATATATCCTTGAAGTGATTAAGGGTTAACACATTGATATCATGACCTTCCCTTTTGATTTCTCTTAAATCATATGCGAGAAGTGAAGCAACTGGTGTTGCATCAACATCAACATCTGCTAAAATAGCCTCAAACATGTCAGCTTCTTGCCTTTTGACAAGCTGTGTTGCCAAATCTTCACTTAGTTTGTATTCCTCAATGATTCTTGCCTGTTTGACATCAGGCAATTCAGGCAAGTTGTTGGCTATAGGTTCAATTCTGTCATCAGTAATCTTGAATAGTGGAATGTCTGTTTCAAGATACATTCTGTTTGCGGTTGGAAGCGGTCTCATATACTCAGTGTTACCGTCATCAAGAGCTTTTCTTGTCTCTTCAACAACCCCTTCAAGACCTAAGGAAGCTCTTCTTTTAACTTCTTCCAAAGCGGATATTGCTATATCTTCATCATGAGCCACGATAATAAATGCATCATCTTCACCAATATTTAGGAAATCATTTACTTTATCGACTTCTTCCTGGGTTATGCCGTATGCAGGTAATTCGTCGGAGTGGAATATTCCTGAAACTCCACGTTTTTTAGCATAGCTTGCAATTTCAGTACCGAATCTTCTTCCAGGTTGCACTTCATGACCGATCAATCCATCATAACCTTTAAGAACTACTGCCTTAATGGTTTCAGCGGATTTCAATATTTTGGATTCGGTATCCTCGAATAATTCGTCCAAGTCATGAATTTCATCTAACACTTCAGCATTTCTATCTTGAAGCTGTTTTTTAATGTCAATCAATTCCAACTGTCTTTGAACTTCACGGTTTACGATTTCAGCCATTAAATCTAAATCCTGAACACCTTTGATTTCCACACGTGCGCCCTCAGCAATGGAAATGTTCAAGTCCTGCCTGATTGTACCGAGACCTCTTTTAACATTTGTACTCCTCAATATCTGACCAAGCATATATGCAACTTCACGAACTTGATCGGGATGGTGCATTGAAGGGTCGGTGGTAATTTCAGCTAATGGTATTCCTAAACGGTCTAATCTGAATTCGGTAAATCCGTCCTTGGTTTCAACTCTTCTTGCTGCGTCCTCTTCAAGACCAAGGCTTTCAATTATTACCTTGCCGTATGGAGTGTCCAAATAACCGTCGGTTGCAACCATACCGGTTCTCTGGAAACCTCCAGTGTTACTTCCATCAATAACCTGTTTACGCATGGTATGGAACTCATCAACAATATGCATATTCATCAAACATGCAATGGTGATACAAATGTCCAAAGCTTCTTCATTTAAACTGTGAGGCGGTTCATCATCGTTTTCAACAAGACAGGTATGTTTTTCAAAGTTCTCATACTTGAAATTCAATCCTCTGAGGGATTCCTGTAATGCTGCACGGTCGATTTCACCAAGCTCAGATTGTGTTGGCCTTAATTTTCTTTGAACCAATTCACTGAATTCATCATCAACAAGTTCTGTTTTACATGGGCAGAACAACTTGTGCTGACTGTTTAACTGTTGGTGAATTTCAAGTCCCATTTTTAATCCTAATTTTTCATAATCAAAATCCATGCTATCACCCTAGTTTAAGAAATCCTTGATTGAGGATTTTTGTGAAAATTCACCTGCAATATTAGTTTGCATAATCTCTTTCACATTCTCGTAATCGTCACTTTGACCTAATGCCCAACATAACTTGACATAAGTGGTTTCAGGAGTCATGTCACGACCTGAGATTACTCCTGCATCTAAAATATTACGTCCTGTAGAGTAAACGTTCATATTAACTCTTCCGTAAAGACATTGGGATGTCATGACTATTGGGATTTTTTCATCTTGTGCTCTTTTGAATGAATCGATTAGGTTATTTGGAACATGTCCAAGACCGGTTCCTTCAATAACAAGACCTTTATAACCTTTATCAATGTGATATTCAATAAACTCTTGAGAAATGCCTGGGAAGCTTTTGATGAAACCGACTTTCTCTTCGATATCAGTATTCAATTCCAGCTCATTAGCTCCACGTTTGGTATAATCATAATCCGGATTAATGCTAACTTTCTTATTTTCGATTTTAGCTATTGGCTGGGCATTGATGCTTCTGAAGGTATCTCTTCTTGAAGTGTGCATTTTTCTTACCTTTGTTCCCTTGTGAAGGTAGGTGTATTTGTCATTTAAACTGCCGTGCATGCAGACACAAACCTCAGCAATGTCTGATTTTGCAGCAATAACTGAATCAATCAGGTTGATGTTGGCATCACTTGAAGGTCGGTCTGAACTTCTTTGAGCTCCTGTAATAACGATTGGTACTGGGGTTTTTAACATAAAGCTCAATGCGGCGGAAGTGTAGTGCATGGTATCTGTACCGTGTGCTATTACAACACCGTCGGCACCGTTTGAAATATCATTTGCCACTTCCTCTGCAGCTTTAACCCAGTATTCAGGTTTCATGTCTTCACTTAAGATATTATATAATGCCTTAACATTATAATTTGCATAATCCAATAATTCAGGGTTGGCCTTAACAAGATCAGATGCAGTAAACTTAGGATGCACAGCTCCTGTACGATAATCAATAACTGAGGATACTGTACCTCCGGTTGATACTATTGAAATGTTTTGTTTGGAATCGTCATGGGGTATTTCAGTTTCATCATAACCGATTTTAGGTTTGTCACCTTTTTCAACAAGCTCTGCTGTTGTGTCCTCGATTGCCACTCCAATATTATATCCGCTTGATAATTTGATAACAATGTATCCGTCATCAGCGTCTTCAGGTCTGTCAAGTAAGATACCGGTATAGGTGATGTCTTCCTTATGTACTTTAATTGTGTCTCCTATACTTAAACCGTAATTTTCAATATAGTTTTCGCTGTTTTTCTTATATGTCATTAAATCACACTTATGAATTGTTTTTAATCCATTCTGCTCCCGCATGCAATACATCAATATTCACGTCAATGACTTTTGGTTTGGATGCAAACATTTCACGAATTGCATTTTCATAACTTTCACGTTTTAAAACATCGCCCAATTCGGTTAATGCGCCTAAAAGAGCAGTGTTAGCAGTTCTTGCATTTCCATGTTCCTCTGCAATGTCAACACAAGGCATTGCAATGACTTTCACGTCACGGTCAGTTTCAAACTCGCCGATATGAGCATCATAAAGTATTGTTCCGCCTTCTTTAACATCCTGTGAGAACTGTTCTAAAGACGGTTTGTTTAAAGCTATAAGAATATCAATATCATCAACGACCGGGGTACCAATGGTTTCATTGGATATCACAACTGAACAGTTGGATTTTCCTCCTCTTTGTTCAGGTCCGTAGCTTGGATACCATGAAACATGTTTTCCTTCTGCACAGGCAGCCTGTGCAATGGTTAAACCTGCACTCAATACTCCCTGGCCTCCGAAACCTGAAACCTTGATGCTTACAGGATTGATTTCATCGTCAACATATCCTGAATCGCCATCTCTTGTAACATTGAAAATCTTATCCAATGATTCTGTTGAAAAATCACTTGCGGGTCTTTGGACAGGTTGTTTGGTGTATAGGTTATTTCTGAAGTTTTTAACAGGGAATTCCTTTTCCATCTGTTCTTCAATGAATTTTTGTGCACTTACCACATCCTGCTTTAAGTTGGTTGGACAAGGTGATAGGACTTCAACAAATGAATAACCTTTACCTTCCTTTTGAACGGTCAATGCCTGTTTTATGGCATATTTTGCAAGCCTGATTTTTAAAGGATTGGCTAAGGATACACGTTCAATGAACACTGGTGCTTTCAATGTGTTGATTAATTCGCACATGTGTGTTGGGTGTCCTGCATAGTCAGGGTCTCTTCCGGTTTGACATGTTACTGTCTTTTCACCGATTAATGTGGTTGGAGCCATCTGTCCTCCGGTCATTCCATAAACGGTATTGTTAACAAAGAACACTGCAATTTTCTCTCCACGGTTTGCAGCCTGAAGGGTTTCGTTCAAACCGATTGAAGCAAGGTCTCCATCACCCTGATAACTCATGACAATTGCATTGTCTTCAGCTCTTGAAATACCTGTAGCTACTGCAGGTGCTCTTCCGTGAGCTGTCTGGAAGTTTCCACAGTTAAAATAGAAATATGCATATACTGAACATCCCACAGGGGAAATCATTACACATCTTTCCTGGATTCCAAGTTCATCCATACATTCTGCAATTAACTTATGCAATATTCCATGTCCACAACCTGCACAATAGTGAGTTGATTGGATATTAGTTCCTTTTCTAGGATACTCTTCTAAAAGGGATTGTGGATTTCTACGCACTTGTAATTCATAATCTTTATCGTTAAATTCTTTATCATTCATTATTCCACATCCTCTAGTCAATTATATTTGGGCTTGCTTTTTCATCACTTCTTTTTGAAGTATCAATTTCCTCGTCAAGTCCTGCAATTTCATAAATCTTTGCAAGCACATGCTTAAGTTCAATAAGATTTCCGCCCATTCTGTTAACAAGATAGGTGTCTTCCTTTTTAAGTGCTGCAAACTGGACATCAGCCAACAGCTGTCCGTTACTCATTTCAACTGATATGAAGCTAACGCCTTTGTCGGACAGTTCCTTGATTCTGTCAACTGGGAACGGATTTAATGTGATAGGTCTTAAAAGCCCTACTTTCAATCCTTTTTCACGGCTTTTGTCAACGGCAGATCTTGCAATTCTGCTGCTGATACCATAGGATACAAGAATGATTTCAGCATCATCAACCTGATATTCATCAACAATGACTTCCTCTTCATCAATTTTAGCATATTTTTCCTGAAGCTTGAAGTTGAAATCCTCCAGGTCATTAAAGTCATTGAATATTGATGTAATGAGATTGTCCATGGTTTCAGCGTTACCTTTCACAGCCCAATCCTTATCATTTTTAGGTTCAATTGCCTTTTCAGGGAATACCAATGGCTCTGCCATCTGACCTAAAGTACCATCCGCTAAAACAACTACTGGATTTCTCCATTTGTCTGCCAGTTCAAAGGCCTTCATGGTCAGGTCACACATTTCCTGAACACTATTTGGGGCTAAAACTATGTTTTTATAGTTTCCATGTCCTCCTCCTTTAACGACTTGATTGTAGTCTCCCTGTTCAGGGCCGATGTTTCCAAGTCCAGGTCCTGCCCTCATGATGTCGACGATTACTGCAGGCAGTTCAGCACCTGCAAGGAAAGTGAAACCTTCCTGCATTAGACTGATTCCAGGTCCTGATGATGAGGTCATTACTCTATGGCCGGTACCTGATGCACCATAAACCATGTTGATGGATGCCTCTTCACTTTCGGCCTGAACAAAGTTTCTTCCAACCATCGGGAAGTATTTTGATGCCTCATGTAAAATTTCACTTGCGGGAGTAATTGGATATCCAAAGAAACAGTCACAACCGGCATACATTGCACCAATGACAACAGCTGTATTTCCTTTAACCATCTGATTACTCATATTAGTTTCCCCCTTTGTTAGCCACTTTGGCTTTAATCATTTTTGCAACGGAGTTATTGGCAATATTTTTGATTTGATGTACTTCAAGACCTAATGGTTCAGGGCATGTAAAGTAACAGTCTTTACATCCTGTACATCCGTCTCCGCTATAATATGCATATTGATATCCTGCGTTGTTCATGTCTTCTGAAAGTAATATTGCATTTTGAGGACATCCTGTGATGCATCTCATGCACCCTTTACAAATTTCTTTATTTATAACTGGATAAGATATTTCCTCTGTCATTATTATCATCTAATTAATTTTCTTTATCATTTTCTCTGATTTCTACTCTTCTTATTTTACCGCTGATTGTTTCTGGGATTTCATCCACATATTCAATCATTCTAGGGTACTTATAAGGAGCTGTAACTCTTTTAACATGATTCTGAATGTCTTTTGTAAGTGCATCTGACGGTTCAAAGCCAGGCTGCAATATGATTGTTGCCTTTACGATTTGGCCACGAACTTCATCAGGATAAGCGGTAATCGCACAGTTTGAAACCGCTTCATGTGATAATACTGCACTTTCCACTTCATAAGGTCCAATACGATAACCTGAAGATTTGATTATATCATCGTTTCTTCCGACAAAGTGAACATAACCTTCTTCATCCACCCAAGCTGTGTCTCCACAGTGGTAGTAACCGTGATGGATTTGCTTTTTATATTTTTCATCATCATTAACATAATCTTTGAATAAACCCGGATTAGGGCCTTCCTGTAACTTGAAACATAACTCTCCTTCATCTCCAATTTCAACTCTTTCATGATTTTCATCAAGTAATCTTAAATCGAATAATGGGGAAGGCTTACCGATTGATCCGACTTTTGCATCCAACCAGATGAATGTTCCAATTGACAATGTGGTTTCAGTTTGGCCGAATCCTTCCTTAATCCTTAATCCGGAAATGTCATAAAATCTTTCTGAAACTTCCGGAGGGAGAGGTTCACCTGCAGTTGTGACATAGGTCATATTTGAAAAATCATATCCTTTGATGTTTTCCTTAATTAAAAATCTGTAAACTGTTGGTGGCGCACAGAAAGTATTGACCTTATATTTAATTACATTTTCAAGCAGTTTTATTCCATTGAACCTGTCATAATCATAAATGAATATTGCGGTTCCAGCAATCCATTGTCCGTAAATGTTTCCCCATACAGCTTTTCCCCATCCGGTATCTGCAGCGGAATGGTGAATTCCATCTTCCACAACATTATGCCAGTATTTTGCGGTAGGGATGTGGCCTAATGAGTAGGTGTGCTTGTGGGATACCATTTTTGGAAGTCCGCTGGTTCCTGAAGTAAAGTAGATTAAAAATATCTCTTCAGCATAAGTCTTGTCTTCGCCTGTTGGCCTTTCGAATATTGGGCTTTCGTCTTTTATGGCTTCACTGAAGTTAATCCATCCGTCCCTGTCGGTTTCAATAACTACTTTTTTCAGTTCGTAATCTAGTTGTTTTTCAGCTTCTTCATAATCTGGAAGGAGTGTATCCTCTTCTATTGAAACGACCATTTTCACATTGGCTTCTTTTAATCTGAAATCGATATCATGAAGCTTAAGCATATGTGTTCCAGGAATTGGTATTGCACCGATTTTGTGCAATGCAACCATGCAGAACCACCATTCATATCTGTTTTTAAGTGTTAACATTACACAGTCGCCTTTCTTGATTCCTAAACTTTTAAATAAATTGGCGGCTCTATTTGAATATTCCTTCATGTCTTTGAAAGTGAAGATGTGTTCTTCATCATGGTCATTTACCCAAATCAATGCTATTTTATCTGGGTCTATTTCGGCATACTTGTCCACTACATCAAATCCGAAATTATAGTCATCTTTATATTTAAGCTTGAAATTTTTAAAAAAGTCTTCATAAGAGTTGAATTCAACTCTTTCTACAAAATCTTCTATTACTGAGGTCATTAAAATTACTCCTATAAATATTATATTATTACTGCTAAGAATTTAGCGGGTTTATCGTTAAGCGCTACCATTGCGTGTCTGTGTGTTGAATCGAAGAAAATTGAATCTCCTTCGTTTAGCACGATTTCGTTATTGTGGATATATATTTTTAAGGAACCCTCTAGGACATAGTTGAATTCCTGTCCAGGGTGTGAGTTAAGTGAAGGCACAGGGTTTTTTTCCGGATCCACCACTACGATAAATGTTTCAGCCTGTTTGTGAATGAAATTAGAACATAGGTTTTGATGTGTATATTCTTTTCTTCTGTCGACTGAAACACCTTTATCTGCACGGGTGATGTCGAAAATGCTCATTCTTGATTCTTCACCTGTTAATAATAATCCTAAATCAACTTTGAAAATGTGTGCCAGTTCATATAAAAAACTTGCTGGAATGTCTACTTCAGCGTTTTCATATTGGATATAAGTTTCTTGTTTAATGTTCAATTCGTCTGCAATTTCTTTAATGGTAATATCTGACAATTCTCTTAATTCTCTAATTCTATTTCCAATATCTTTGTTGTATTCATTCATTTATAAACACCTATTTTTCTAATTGATTTTTCATATTATAATAAATATTATAACATATTATAAATTTTGATTTTAACTTTATATAAACCTTATTAAAAATCATTAAAATTCGTTACAATTTCATTGAACAAAAAAATTTATAATTTAAACATTTTTAAATTATCTGTAACTTTCTTTGATAATTTGGGAGGAATTTTTTACATTTCTATTGTTGGGAATTAAATTTAAAGTTACATTAATGATTTCTTATGGAAAGTTTTATATATTACAAACAATAATTTTAACTTAATCATTTAAGGAGATTATAAAAATGTCATCTAATGAGATAGGTACTAATGTAATTTTCAAAAAACAATTAGGATTAAACTATGAAATAGACCAGAAATATGTCGGTTTGAAGATGAAGGAAAATAATATTTTATCTTTTAATTTTAGAGTACCTGGTGCATTAAAGGACGAAGTTGAAGCTTACTTTAAAAAATTTAAGATGGGCGAACCAATCATGGTTGATATTGGTGGAACCGGTGATATCAAATGTGATTTCAAAGGGGTGTCTCCAGTTTTAAAAAATAAGGATGAATTTGACCAATACTTTATTTCAGCTACTTTACAAGAAGATAAACAGTATGATCCTTTAGAAGAAGAGAAATGTGAAACCTGTAGTGGATGCGGATTCCACTAATTTAACTTTTTTTATTATTCACTTGCTTTCAAATCATTATTATTAACCTAATATAAAAATCTGTTAATATATCTCAATATTGTTTTTATCTTGTTAAATTTACTTTAATTGTAACAAACATTTTATATATTTCTTCAAATAAACTATTAACTGAGCGAATATGTTTATATTCAATTTACCAAAATCATCAAAACTAAAGATATTAACAAACAACAAGATTTAAAAGTGGTTAGGGATAAATTTGAAAATAACATAATATTATAGTGTATCTCTTAAAGTTTTTACCATTTAGGGTATTGTTGATGGTTAGTTTGCAAATGCTCTCTGGATTTATTTATATAGGTTATTTTAATTATATAATTATTGTACGTTTTAGAAAAAATATTCTAAAAAAAATATTTGGAGTATTTTTTTTTATGGTTAATGTTGTAAAAAAAGGTTTAAAAGTTGAAATTCTTCCTGATAAAAATATGGAACACAGTATAAATCAAAATATTGGCAATGCACGATTTATCTGGAATAATATTCTCTCCAGATACAATTACATATATATCTTTTTTGTTTTCACGGATATCCTTTAAACCCAAATATCAATAATTTGAATGCGATTTTAAAGATGTTAAAGCAGGATTATCCTTTTTTATATGATGGTGAGTCTACAAGTCAGCAGCAAGTATTTCGTGATTTGAATAAAGCTTTTACCAGATTTTTTAAAGGAAAAAGTGCTTTTCCTAACTTTAAATCTAAGAAAAACTCCAAACAATCTTTCAGAATTCAAAAAAACGGCAACAATATACAAATAACCAACAGGCGCATCAGACTGGCAAAAATTGGATTTGTACATTATCGCACAAGCAAGAAATATCGCAAATTATTGAAATCATCAAAAATCAACAACATAACAATTAAAAAAGAAAATGGTAAATACTATGCAATAATAAACATCACTACCATCGTAAAAGAGTTGGAATGCAGTGGAAAAAACATTGGTATTGATTTAGGATTAAAAAATCTTGCAACACTATCCAACGGCCAAGAGATAACCAATCTTGACCTAAGATATGAAGATCATATGATACAAAAATATCAAAAAAAATTATCCCGACAAAAATATATGAGTAAAAATTATCAAAAAACACTTAAAAAATACTACAAATGGCAAAACAAGAAAAACAACAAAATACAAAACGCATACCACCAATTCAGCAAATACCTAGTAAAAAACTACGACATCATAGCAATGGAAAATTTAAACATTCACGGAATGTTTCAAAACAAAAAATGGTCACCAAAACTTCAAAAAATAAGCCTATACAAACTAATAAACATGATAAAATACAAATCAAAATGGTATAACAAAAAATTCGTACAAATAGACAGATTTTACCCTTCAAGCAAAAGATGTTGCATCTGTGGATATCAAAAAAATGATTTAACACTCAAAATACGAGAATGGAAATGTCCAATTTGTGGAACACACCATCAAAGAGACATCAACGCAGCAAAAAATATCTTAAACGAAGGACTACAAATACTAAATCATGCCAAAAAAATAAAGTAAATGAAAAAAATATATTTTTCATCGAACCCGTCAGTCAACGGGAGATAGCTTGGTAAATCTTATAAAACATAAATTTTATAATAGCCCAAGAATAATTTTACAAAATGGTACAAACATTAAGTAAAAGACTATAAATTCCGATGAATGTTCACAGTTAATTGCATTTCCTCTATTTGAATTGGAAGAAAGTGAAGACGTAGTCGTTGAAGAAATTTGTGGATATATTGAAAATAAGTCTCAATGCATTCCTAATGAAGAATTAGGTAATGTTGTAACTGGAATGTACTTGAATATAGTAGAATATGTTGATCCTAAAAGGCAGGATGAAATGCTGGAGAAGATTGATATGGAATCTAAAACTGAAGGAGTAATTGAAGCTTTGATTAATGAAGGTAAAACTCAAGGTTTTGGTGAAGGTAGAAAAAGTATTATTGAAATGCTATTGGAAAATCATTCTATGGTGGAAGTTGCAAATCTTCTTGAAATTTCATTAAATGAATTAAAAGAAATAATTAAAAGTTAATAATTTATCTTTTAGTTCTTTTTTTCTTTTTTTTTTTAAATTAATAAATAATATTTTGTTATGGTATGGAATTAAAACTCGGGGTATAATTGAATGTTTGATTAATCCGTGTAAAACATAGGGTTTTAGTGAAAAAGCATTATTAGAATGCTATTGGAAAATCATACTATGCTGAAGTTGCTAATATAATTGGAATTTCTTTAGATAATCTATAATATGGTTATTCTATTTAGTAAATATTTAAGTATATTGGCTTCGAAGTGTTTTAACTTCTTTAATAATATACCTGATTAATAAAACAGTTCCGATGATTGATAAAATTAAGGAAGGCACGATTAATGGGAACTGTGCTAAAATTATATCAATCTGTGTCACTTCCAATAGTGTTGCAGCAACATTGTTTAAAAAATGGACGCTCATTGGAATTAGAATATTGTCTGTTTTTAAGTATAAAATACACATGCACACTCCAAATAGGAATGCACTTACCATTCCTCCAACATCATGTCCGATTGCAAATAAAAATGATGAAATCAACATTGCAGGAATTATTCCAGTTCTGATTTTTAATCTGTTGAATAAAACTCCTCTAAAAACCAATTCCTCAACAATAGGTGCAAAAATTATTGATCCGATAGCTTCAAGAATAATTATTCCCGCATCAACATCATATGTTTCAATATCCCACATAGATATCCAGTTGGGGTCATTCAAACCAATGAGAATATCTGCTGAAGATATCACAAACATGAACAGGAATGCAAACAGAATATTAATTAAAAATACATATAAAATCTCTTTTCTGTTATTTTCTTCAAATATGTTTTCAATATTCTTGTCAAGTCCCCGGGTACCTCGAAGACCCCATGCAAACAGTAAAGCACCAATTAAAAATAAAATTATGAAAAACAATTCATCGGATTCGGAAACTTCTGGAAAAATAACTGTCAATACTCCAGTTAATATGAAAGTCAGTATTATTCCAACAATCAGTTCCCTTATTCTTATGGTTCTTAAACGAACATTAAAATCAGATACTCTTTTATCCATTTTTATACCTACAGAACAGTTTTAAACCAGTTTATAGTTTCAATAAGCTGATTTTCAAAATTTTCAGAGTCAATTTTTAAATTAATTTTCTTCATATTGTCTACATCAGCTAGGGAGTGTTTAATGTCACCTAATATTTCAGGTAAGTATTCAGGTTCCAAATCACTTTCCAGTGCGTCTTTAATTATTTTGTATAATTGATTTATGGTTAATTTCTCGCCGGATGCAACATTTACGATACCGTTGTAATCGGATTTGCAGGCATATATGTTTGCACGAACGATATCACTCACATAAACGAAATCACGGGTTTGCTCACCATCCCCATAAATTTCAGCCTGCTTTCCTTCAAGCAATGCACTGATGAAATTGGGAATGACAGCAGAATACGGTGAGTTCTTGTCCTGTTTTGGCCCGAATACATTAAAGTATCTTAAAGCAGTATAATTTAATCCATAACTTTCATAAAATGATTTTAAATATAATTCACAACTTGCTTTTGATGCTGCATAGGGTGAAGTTGGCATTGGTGGTTCTGTTTCTTTTAGGGGTATGTTTTTATTTTCCCCATAAACTGCAGATGATGATGAAAACACTATTTTTTTAACATCATGTTTGACAGCGGATTCAAGAAGTTTTACAGTTGCATTAAGGTTTATTTCATTGCATTTGGTTGGATTTTCAACACTTAGCGGAACACTTACCATAGCTGCAAGATGAAAAATGTAGTCAATTCCAGAGGTCAGTTCATCCAAATTCACTTTAGAGATATCTGCTTTGATGAAATTTAAATTGTCATGTTCTGGATTTTTTAAATTTTTAATGTTTCCAGTGGAGAGATTATCTACAATAGTGACTTTATTTTCGTCTATTAGTTCATTTGCAATGTGAGAACCAATAAAACCTGCACCACCAGTTATTAAAATATTTTTATTCTTCATTAATCCACCAATAATAAAGTTAAATATTAATTAAACAATTATTTATTATTTTTAAGTCACAATATTTATATATTTTTATGCGAATATAATTATATTATAAGAGGAGTCTAATAATATGTTTGATTTGGTGTTTAATGCCATATATTTTGCTTCGTATAGTAATTTCTATGGGCTAGGCAATATAAGTTTATCTTCATTCGATATTTTATTAGCTTATATTGTAGCTATTGTTTGTTCTATTATTGTAGCTTTAGTTTTAAGATTGCCCTTACTTCCGAGCAAACCATATAGGTATTCTTTTGATGTAAGTGCATTATATCCAACTCCAATAATAGCTATCAGTATTCTTTCTATATTTTTAGTTTTAAATTATTCTTTCATGTATAATGGTTTGGTTTTAGCTATTGTTATTGGTGTTTTATCAGCATTATTTGTGAAATATTTGTTTGATTTTGTATTTCCAAAACCTCTGGATGAAAATGCGGGGGAGGATATAAATGAATGAGGTAATTGGAATCATAATTGCCACAGTTTTATGTTTGTTGAATTTTATAATTGTAGATACATATTTCGGACTTCCCGAGCAGCCTGGCGTGAGAGGGGCTAGGATAATTGGAAAAGATGTCGAAAAAAGAGGGGGAGATATTGCTGGCGGATTTTTCCAGGGTAACATTTTATGTTCTCCTGATGCATCTGCTGGTACATTAATGGCTTCTATTGGATATTTGCTTTTAGGAATTCCTGGAGGAATAATTGCGGCACTTTTAGTATTTATTGGAAATAGATTATGTGCTGATCCTGGCTATGCCGGAACTACCGGATGTCTGACAGCCACTACAATAATATTTTTAACTTCATTTGTAGGATTCAAGCCTGAAATGTTTATTGTGGGCATGGTTATTGCAATATTTATTATCATGGGTATAGACCAGGCAAGGATTTCTGTAGTTTTAGGAAAAATAGCCAAAAAATTCAATAGGTATGCTAGAGAGTGATTATATGTATGTCGAAATTATTGGAGTTATAGTCATATTTGTAGCATTGAGAGCACTGATAACACAAAATAGGGCTGAAAGACTTTTATATTTAAATGTTATTGGTTTTGGAGTTTCAGCAATTATTGCATTGGTAATCAACACTCCATTTGCTCTTGTAGTTGCAGCCGCATTCTTTATTTGTTCCACAATAAGTGCGAATGCTATTGCTTATACATTAAAAAGACTAGATGATGAGATACTATTGGAGTGATAAAAAATGGAATTTTTCGTTTCAATAATTGCAATAGCCTTGATGATTATTGGTGCCTTTGGTGTAATATTTCTAAAAAGACCATTGGATAAGGTAATCATGTTTTCAATAATGGATGCGGGATTTGTTTTAGTTATTGTATTATTTAAGTATTTGGATGTGGCAATGTTTGCGGCTCTGGCCGGTCCGCTATCAACTTTAGTATTCATCTTATCAATAGTTAAAATCAAGGAGATAAGAACTAAAAAACTGGCAAGTGGTGATATAAATGATTAATATTTCATTATTCTTCTACTTTGGTATAATTTTAGCGGTTGTAGGAAGTATTGCTACTGCTTGGGGTCCTGGAGTAAATGACCCTATTGTCAGAACATTCAACACAGAAGTTGCATCAATTGGAGTATGTTTGGTATTGCTATGCTATAATCATGTATTGGCATTATTGACATTGCTTGCAACAACTGTTATCATTTCACTAATATTATTTAGAGCAATTATTCGTTTAGAAGAAATGGGGGCAGACGTATGAGAATTGGAGTTTTATGGAACAAATTGGCTGACCCTAAAAATATTCCACGTTTATTTGCATTTAGTTTAGGAATAATTTTAATAATCGGTTTTATTGTCCCGATGGCATTAAATCCCGATCAGATATATGTTAGACCAGACCCACAAGAGCAAATCGATGAAGGATTGGCTCTTGCTCCTTATGACAGGGGAGGTGAACCATTAAAAGAGGCGGGATTCATTAATCCTCAATATCCGGAAAATGCCGCTAGTTTGGGTATGATTACAGGATACATGTCACCTCTGGCGGAGTGGATTTCATCAATTTCACCTTACTTTGGTACATCAATTTACTCTTCGCCGGGAGGTCTTGTCGATGAAATATTATATTATACAAGAGGATTCGATACAATTCTTGAATCAAGCATTTTAATGATGTCATTTATCATTGCTTCATGGTTGTCAATCAATTATACTATGAATAGAAAAAATGATGCTGATGAAATCAAAAAAGACATGAAAAAAGCAGTGAATGACTCTGTACATGTAGCAAGAGAAGTTAAGGCAAATGATGCTAAAGCAAGGTCAAAGCAATTGAGGAGGGATAACTGATGGTATTCATACCTCCGTTTGTTCCTGAAACATTCATAACAATGTATATGCCTGCAATTTATGCCGGATTAATCGTTGGTTTTATAGCAACTATGGCAATAGCAATGAAAAGAGAAGAAATTCATATTCTTATCCTGACTGATCTTGTCGGTCTTGCTATGATTTTTGTGGTTTCTGCAGTTGGAACGGACCTTGCAGAAGCATTGATTCTGCCTGGATTGGTAGTTGAGCTAGCAGAAACTCTAGCTATTTCCGAAATACTGATTACAAGAGAAATGCGTAAAATTGAACAGGATCCAAGAGCAAATCTAACAAAATCCTCTTCAATGTTTCCTCAGGCATTCTCCCTTGACATGGAAATAATGACTACCGCACCTAATTTCATTGCATTGGTCTTAATAGGATATGGAATTTTCTTAACTGGTTTTACTGGTGGAGCAGTAGCCGGTGGAGGAATAGTATTGCATGCAATATCTAAAAAAGCCAGAGGGCTTCCAGTTTTATTATTGGATGGAATTGCAGGAGTTTCTGGAATTGCATGGTGTTTATGGATAATTGGTTTCTTATTATTCTTTGTTGCACCTCAATACTGGGTATTAAGTTTATTCTTGGCTGCATGTGGATTACTATTAAAAGTAGCTTCCAAAGTAGGTTTAATAGGCCTGCTTATGAGAGAGGACATTGATAAGGAGTAGATAATATGGATTTTGTTACATTGGGAGGAAATTTACTTGGAACAATTCCGCTTGGAGATATTGTATTGTATGTTAATCCGTTTAACCTGTTCCTTTTTGCAGTGTTACTTGGTTTTACAGCATTGATTGCAGTAAGTAAACCGGAAACACAAGTTGAAGCCGCTAAATTTAATACATTAGACAATGCTCAAGTTAAGGTTGATGAAAAAGAATTCAGACAAAGAAGATTCCTATCAGTAATCTGCGGTATTGCTTCAGCTGGAGCAATGATAACTGGAGATTTATTTAACTTCACATTGTTCATGGCTCTGGTTGGAATATTGAACATTGGTATTGTTTCTGCGGTTAAACAGACTAGCGTTTTAAACTCAGCATTCAATTATGGTTTGATAGCCATGATGTGCAGTTTACCGTTATTTGGTGGAGCTTCAATAATTTTGGCATCCACAGGAACACTTTCTCTTGCAGTATTGTCACAAATGCATGCAAGTCCAATGGTGGTATTCGGTGCAATATTGATGCTGATAGGTATTCTTGGTGAAAGTGGAGTGGCACCGTTCTTTGCAAGTAAGGCAGAAATGTTTAGAACACCTGGTTCTCCATTTATTGTTATTATTCACTTAAGTTCATTATTTATTATTGTAAGAGCTGTTGAAATTTTATTATTGGTATTGTGGTAAGTGGTTAGTATGAATAGTCAAAAAATTATAAGTATTATCGTATTGGTATTATCTACAATAGCAATCTTGGCATGTTTGGTTATAAACTTAGAGACATGGATTGTTTATACAGTATCTATTTTCGGTATTCCTGCATGGGTATTATCTTTAGGTTTACTGACTATGGCTAAACCAAAACCCGAAGATGCTGAAGAAAGGGTCAAGGAGCCATTTACTGGATATTAAGGTGGTATCATGAATTTAATGGCAAATATTTTAATTCAGGTAATTATTGCATTTCTGGCGGGAAGTTTGCTTCTGGGATTGCATAGGAAAATTATGGCACGTGTCCAAAGACGTCCGGGACCACCTATTATACAGCACTTGCTGCATTCATTGAAATTTTTCTTTAAGGAAACAGGTTTTCCAAAAACCGCTTCAAAACCATTTTATATAGGCATTACATTTATACTTGCTTTAATTTGGATTGTTGGTGTTATTGCAGGGCCTGTGGCTCATGATTCATTATTAATCTTATTTGGTGTTTATGCAGTTTATAAAATTGTGGAACATAACTCAGGATCAAGTTCCGGTTCTCCATATGGTAAATTAAGTTGTGTAAGGGCAGTACTGTCAGCGGCAACTGAACTTCCATTGTTTGCAGCTATCATCTTTGTTTATCTGGTAACCGGTACAATGAATATTGGTGAAATCATTGCTTATCAATCAGTTCATGGTCCTTTGATATTTTCAATTCCACTTGCAGCGTTGATGTTTTTCATGCTAATCATTACAAAATCACCTTACTCTCCATTTGCAATAACAAAGGATAAAGTGTTGATTTCAGGTTTTGAAACCGAGCATTATGGACTTTTAAGGGGATTCATGCATTTTTCAGAATCAATCGCATGGTATGTTATGCTTTGGGTATTCTTAACAATATTCTTTGGTCCTTTAACAGCTGTGGGATATCTGGTTGGAATGATTGTTATAACATTCATTACAGGATTTATTAATGCTACAACACCGATATTCTCTCCAAATCATTCAGTCATGACTCAAATTACAATTGGGGCAATTTGCTTCTTTGGAACAATATTGATGATATTTACAGGAGTGGTAGCATGAACAGTGAAGATGTAATAAGGTATTTTACTCTATTGGTTGCTGTAGGCATAATTGTTGTTGGACTCTTGGCAACTCTTTTCCACTCAACTGCCCTTGCTCCAATAGTCGTTATTGGGGTGATTTTGGCAATATTCGTATTATTGTCTAAAGGCAGTTTTTCCCATAAGATAGAGAGCATTGAGAAATTATGTTTTGTAATTACATTTATAGCAATTATATGTTCATTTATATTACTTTATAAACCTATGTAGGAGATATTATGTTAAATTATATGATTTATATACTTGCATTTGTTGTTGGATCCATTTTGGGATTGCTTTACAGTTACAAGCAGCATGGTGAACCATTTGTTGCGGTAACTAAAATCAATATTGTTGCTTTGATTATTGCAATTTTCGGATGGTTTTTGGCATTCAATGCAGGAAACGTTATTTTATCAGCTATCGGTTTTCTCCTCGCAGGATTTGTAATGGGAGAAAGGCCAGGTTATGGAAGAAAGGAAACCGCAATTGGATTGATTATATCCGTGATTGTGTACTGGGCAATGCCGATAATTTAGGTGATTTGCATGGATGATGAATCTAAAATGAATTTAATGAAAGAAAGAATACTCGGAAGTTATGCATGGCAAAGGGATATTATTAAACCCCTTTCTAAGGATTATGACTGCACACCTGATGAACTGAAAGAGGTATTCTTTAAACTGTTCGACATGTCTACTTTAGAGGCCTCCCATGGAACATTGGATATTGCTCAGGATATATGTTTGGCAAAGAAATTCCATGCGGATTTAAGATTATGTTGGTATATTGGCACTTTGGAGATAATCACTCCTGAAGAAGGGGATGAATTAAAGGAAAAATTGGTTGGCCAAGTCAAATCAGGAAAAAATTATGATGATGCACTAAAAGAGGGTCAATTAGAATTATTTGAATTACTAAAAGAAAAATCAGAATATTAATGTTTATAAATTTATTTAATAAGAGGGAGTACAATGTTTGATGCTATTAGGGATGTTGTGAGAAAAAGCTCAATTCATGTCTGTATCGTAAATTGTGGAGGGTGTAATGGATGTGACGTGGAATGTGTTGCATTATTATCTCCTAGATACGACTTAGAGCAATTTGGTATTTATGTTCACAATAATCCTCGTGAAGCTGATGTTCTATTGTTAACAGGTGCTGTAACCGAACAATGGAAAGACAATTTAAAAAGAATTTATGATAAGGCTCCTGAACCAAAAATAGCTGTAGCAGTGGGAAACTGCCCGATATCTGGGGATGTATTTGCACAGGAAGGGGGTCATGTAAATGCTCCTGCATCTAATTTCATTCCAGTTGCGGCAGAAATTCCAGGATGTCCTCCAAGACCTAGTGAGATTTTAGAAGCTATTCTTGCAGTCGGACCGCAAGCTATTGCTGACAGGGGGAGGGAGCAACAATGATAGTTCCTATTGGTCCAATTCACCCTGCTTTAAAAGAACCTATCAGATTAAAACTACAGACTGAAGGTGAAAGAGTTGTTAAAGCAGAAATTGAATATGGTTATGTTCATAGGGGAATTGAAAAGATAATTGAAGGTAAAACCTGGCAGAAAGGAATATACTTGTCTGAAAGGGTATGTGGAATCTGTTCATATGAACACACACAGACTTTTGCAGAGACAATTGAACAAATTTCTGATGTTGATGTGCCGGTAAGAGCACAATTTTTAAGAGTCATTGCGAATGAATTGGATAGGATACAAAGTCATTTGCTCGGTAATTCTACATTTTTCAAATCAATGGATCATGAAACATTATTCATGCACGTTTTGGAATTGAGGGAATATGCAATGGATTCCATAGAACTATTAACTGGTAATCGGGTTAATATGGGTTGGAATGTTGTTGGCGGTGTTAGAATGGATGCTGATGAACGCCATTTCAATAAAATTCTTAAAAATCTTGATATTATTGAAGAAGGATTTGAAAGAACCCGTCAATTGTTTGCAGAAGGTCCTGCTTTGGCTTTAAGATGTAAAGGCATTGGTGTAATGACTAAAAAAGAAGCCATCAAAGGAAGAGCTGTAGGACCTATTGGAAGAGCATCAGGAATCACAAAGGATTTCCGTAACGGCCATTATACTTATGATGATTACTTTGACTTTAAGGTAATTACCCGAACTGAAGGGGACAATTACGCAAGAACTTTAACAAGATTTGATGAAATACCAGAATCAATAAGCATATTGAGACAAGCTATTGAAAATATACCTAAAGGTGAAGTACGTACTCCTGTAGACTTAAAGTCTGGATATGCTATGCGTCAGAATGAAGCTCCTCGTGGGGAAGTTACATATATGATTGAAACTAATGGCAGTTTAATCAAAAACATTTCCATCAGAACTCCAAGTATTGCAAACATGGATTCCTGTGCGAGATATATGATTCGGGATGTTCCGACAGTTGCAGATGCTGTGGCCACTTATGCAACTAGTGATCCGTGTGTTGCATGTGCGGAAAGAGTTGCAATAACAAACGAGGCCGGAATCACATCAATCAAAAAATTCGATGAGGTGATATAGATGTCATCTCTTATATGGTATATTTATGATTTTGCAAGAAAGGCATGGGCAGATACATTTTTAAATGCAAAAAACGAACCTGACATATCTGAAAAGCCGGAACGTTTCAGGGATTTTCCAAAAGTTAATAAGGAATATTGTATTGGCTGTGGAGCATGTACAGTTTCTTGTCCTTCACCGAATGCTATAAAACTTGTTCGTGATGAGGACTCTGAAGAGGGTGCGGGCATGACATATCCTGTAATCAAGCCAGGAGCATGTATCCGTTGCGGTTTTTGTGCTGAAGTTTGTCCGACAGATCCTAAAACATTGGAATGCGGTCACAATCATTTAATTTTACCGGAATTCAATATTATCCCATCAAAAAGACAATACATTGTTGATGATTATCTGTGTATTAAATGTAAGAAATGTCTGAAAAAATGTCCTGTTGAGGCAATCAGTGAAATTGATGGAAAAGTGGTAGTGGATCAGCTTAAATGCATTTCCTGTGGGGAATGTCTTGATGTATGTCCTGTAAATGGTGCTATGAAAGCGGTTTTCGTTGATAACCTGCAAGACCAAAAAGAATTGATACTTTTATGTGTAAATTACCTTGAGGAATACATTAACGCTAAGGAAGATGATTTAAGGTCTTTGGAAAAAGACGGTCTCCTGCAGTATGATGTCCCTATTTCTGAGATTATAGACGATGCTTTGAAAATAATGCCTGATGAGGAAATCGCATTGGAAATCATGACCAATGCAGTCAACAGGCTTAAAGTCAGAATCATTGACTGGGATAAAGATAAATGTGAAAAATGTCAATTATGTATTCCTGATTGTCCAACCAAATGTATTTCATTTGATGAGTCAAGGGATACGATTGTAAGAGATAAAGATAGATGTTTACGTTGCAGTATTTGTTACCAGACATGTCCGTTTTCAGTAATCAAATACTTTATAGCCAAATTCTCAATAGATGATGGCAAAATCATACATGTTACTGTAAAGGCATCTAATCTAAATGAGAATATTGTGGAGTGAGCGTTATGATAGATAGTTTTACTAAAACACCAAGGCCATTAAGGCATGTTGATGTTGATTTCGTAATTGACCAGACTCAGTGTGCGAAATGCAGTGAAAAACCCTGCCTTACATCATGTCCTATTGATGCAGTCTATTTGGACGAGTCAGATGGTCTTATAAAGTTAAAAAGTACTTGCTTCGGTTGTGTATTGTGTCGTAATGCATGTCCATTTGATGCAATATCATTGGATGTTAAAATGGATCCTCCACTTAAGGAGAATGTTCCAAACATTAACACAAAGCTTTGTAAGGCATGTGGAGCCTGTGTTCAGGCATGTAAAAATGCTTCAATTCATATTGTTGCCGATGGAAAACATGAGCCTCACAGTAAGATAGATAAGGATACATGTGTCAGGTGCGGATACTGTTTCAGAGTATGTCCTACAGATGCGATTAAATATGGTGAATTGCTTCCTAAAACCGTCAAGGGAGGTAAGGCAATCATTGTCAACCAGGACAAGTGTATCGGTTGTATGACCTGTACCAGAGTCTGTCCTTCAATGGGTGCAATCAATGTTGGAAGAACTAACAAATTGCCATATATTAACCCGGGGTATTGTGCCAGATGTGAAGAATGTATGCATTCATGCCCATCAACCGCAATTAGGTATTCCTCACGTAAAAAGGCATATAAGATGTACAGTGAAATAAAATCATATGATATAGTGTCCAGCATAATTGACCATGATGTTAAAAGACTGTCACTTGATTTGATTAGTTTAAATAAGGTTCTTGAAAAAGTGGGGAAGGCAACTGCCTTGGAATTCAACGATCAGGACTTTGAACATTTCATCGAATATAAAGTAAATGACATGATGGAAAGGGAATTGAAAATAAGTCTTGACACAAGTATTGAAGTGGATAAATTCACAAAATTGGTAGGTTCCTATTTAATGGACAGAAACATTGAAGTTTATGATAAAAAATGTGTTGCATGCGGAGAATGTTTTAATGTATGTCCGGTTAATGCAATTAAATTAAACGGTCCAAATCCAATTACCATAACTGATGATTGTATATACTGTGGAAAATGTGTTGAGGTATGTCAATTTGATGCTATCGGAGCTTATGATGATTATTTCTACAGTAAGGACCAGGACTTATACTATGCAAGGTCTTATCTTTACAAGCAAAGGCTCGGTGACTTTTCACTTTCAGAAGATAAATGTCAGGCATGTGCAATTTGTACTAAAAATTGTCCGACAGAAGCTTTGTCACTGACTGAAGATGATAAAATAGAATTTGAGAGTGAAAAATGTATTTATTGTAGAACTTGTGAGGATATTTGTCCTCTTGATGCCATTAGAATAGTAAATTTCAGGTGAAACATGTTTGAAAAATCATTTATTACAGATTGTGAAGGTCCGCTGACATTAAATGACAATGCCTATGAACTGGCAGAAAATCTAATTGAAAATGGCGGTGAATTATTTAAAGTTCTCAGTTTATATGATGATTATCTTGCAGATATTGTTAAAAAAGAGAATTATAAGGCGGGCAATACTTTAAAGTTGATTTTGCCTTTCTTTGTTGTTGAAAACCTTTCAAATAATATTATGGTGGATTTTTCAAAAGACAATATTTATGCGGTAAATGATTCCAAATTTCTACTGGAATACTTAAAGGAAACTATGAATACATATATAGTCAGTACCAGTTATGGCCAATATATTGAAGCGGTATCCAATTATATGGAAGTTCCATTTGAAAACACATTTTATACAGATGTTGATGTGGATAGCCTTAAATTAAATGATGATGAAATTCAAAAAATCAATGAATTCAAGAGGATGATTTTGGATAATCCTGATGATTACGAACTGTTTGATGATATTTTCTTCGCTCAAATTCCAAAAATGGGAATCTATGAAAAGCTCCATGAAATTGAAGTTGTTGGCGGAGAAGGTAAAAAACTGGCAATCGATAAAATCATCGAAAGGGATGATATTGATGTCGGAGAGATACTCTACATTGGTGACAGCATAACAGATGTTGAACCATTGGAATTTGCCAGAAAAAACAACGGAATCAGCATATCCTTTAACGGAAATGAATATCCGCTAAAAGTGGCGGAAATTGCAATAGTATCTCCTAGTGCAATAGCCACTGCAGTTATTGCAGATGTATATTCACAAAATGACAAAAATAAAGTTTTAAAGTTTATAAATGATTATAACAATTCAGATGATTTAGAAAAATTATTCAATGACTACAATATAGATTCAAATATTAAAAATCAATTTTTCAAAGTATTTACAAGCGAATATCCGTTAATCCAAATAATAACTGGGGAAAACTATGAAGAAATATTAAAAGTCAGTAAAGAAATGAGAAATAATATTCGTGGTCAGGATATAGGCGGATTAGGTTAGGTGTAAAAATGAATTATGATAAAGTAGAAGACACATTCTTTGAAGCGTTCCAAGGAAAATATGTAAGGGCACTGATTACAGGTCCGAATGAATCTATCGTTAAAAGAGCGGCATATGATTCAACTTCAACTCCCAGTGCAGTAATTGGAAGAGTTGAAGGTGGAGTTGAAGGCTTTTTGGATGAATCACAAACTCCTGACGGAAGATTCGGAGCAATCGTACAATACTGGTTAGGTGGAGATGATGTGGAAAAATTCGCATTTGAACTGTCCTACAGATTAAGACAGGATGTGCTAGTAAAACCGTTCACACGCATTTTTGACTATTCAGATAAGGAAAGTGAGGAATATATTGAAATGATGGATATCGTAGGTCACTGTGGTGATGGATATGAATGGACTGTTGAAGAATATGGAAGGAAAATGATCAATGTCCCAATAGCAGTACCTGATTTTCAGATAGAAGAAAAATTCAGAATCAATGACGGAACAATGGGTGGAAACTTCTGGTATCTATGTGAAACTCCAGAAGCAGTAATTGATGCTGGTGATGCGATTATTGAAGCAATTATGAATGTTGAAGGGGCAACTGCACCATTTGATATCTGTTCAGCTGCTTCAAAACCTGAAACAAATTTCCCGGAAATTGGTCCGACCACAAATCATTTTTACTGTCCGTCCCTTAAAGAACGTTTAGGTGATGAATCCAAAGTTCCGGATGGGGTTAACTATATTCCTGAAGTTGTCATTAATGCAATTGATGAAAAATCCATGAATGATGCAGTTAAAGCAGGTATTGATGCGGCTTTACAATTTGAAGGAGTAGTTGGCATTTCTGCAGGTAACTTTGATGGAAAACTTGGAGATAAAAATATTAATTTATTGGATATATTAAAGTAAGGTTTTAATATGGAAATTTTTGACAATGATTTGAATGCTGAAGTAATTGGATTTGGAGCACTGAATGTGGATAAGCTATATTCAGTAGAAAGTATTGTTTCAAAAGATGAAGAAAGCTTTATAAAAAGTGAAACTGATACTCCCGGAGGTTCTGCAGCTAATACCATAGTGGGATTGTCAAGACTGGGCTGTTCCACATCCATGATCGGTAAAATAGCTGAAGATGAAGACGGGGATTTAATTGAATATCATCTGGCAATAAATGGAGTTTATTCAAATAATCTGATTTACTCAGAAACAGGTTCAACCGGTAAATGTCTAGGTTTTGTTGATGATGAAGGTGAAAGATGCCTGTACATTGACCCCGGAGTCAATGATGACATTAAAATTGGTGAAATAAATCCGTTAAACATCATGAGATGTAAAATAATGCATTACACATCTTTTGTTGGAGATTCATTTTATACACAAATAGAACTGCTAGAAAAGCTCAATGATGAATGTGTATTAAGCTTTGATCCGGGCATGTTATATGTCAAAAAAGGATTTGATGAGATAAAACCTATACTTGAGAGAACCAATATCCTATTAATTAATGAATCAGAATTAAGATTATTATGCAATAATAATGAAAGTCCTTTAAGGCAATTGGCTATTGAATTTTTAGATTTAGGAATTGAAACTGTTGTTGTTAAACGGGGTTCAAAAGGAGTGTTTGCAATCAACAACTCCACCGAATGTGAAGTTGATGTTTTTGAATGTGATGTTGTGGATACCACCGGAGCCGGAGACAGTTTCAATAGCGGATTTTTATATTCTTATCTTAAAGGGTATGATTTGGAAAAATCATGCAGAATCGCAAATTGGGTGGCCAGCAAATCCATTGAAGGATTTGGAATGGAAAAATTCCCGACTCTAAAAGATTTGGAGGAATTTTTCAAATAATTAAAATTTATCAAAATAAATTATTTAGTTGGTATTAAAATGAATGTATCTTTTATAAAACAGGTGAAAAACTTAGAACGTGAAGTTCTTTTAAAATCTGTTGAATTAGATGATGATGGTGATGATTTCCAATTTGAACTGGATAATTTCAGTACAAACGAAGAAATCCTTGCTGTTTCACCTAGATGTGTAAGGTGTAATACCTGTGTTGGTGAATGTCCAGTTAATGCAATTGAACCAGCTAATATTTTTAGAATGGCTAAGATTACTGATAAATGTGTTAAATGTGAAATATGTGTTCAAACTTGTCCGGTTTCAGCCATTAAGCTAATTGATAATTTAATTAGTTATAACCATGAGGATGAAAGACAAGTCATTGAATATAATTTGGCCAATATCAGTTGTTCTCATAGGGTCATTCGTATGAATAGTATTTCAATCGATTATTCGGTTGAAGACAATAATTGGGATGATTGTGCAAACTTATGTCCAACAAATGCATTTTCTTTGGAATTTAAGGAATTTTTTGAAGAAAAAGGTATGGATTTGGGAATCGACCTTATGGATGATGAGGTATATCCCTACATTAATGAGAAAATGTGCATTGGATGCGGAGCCTGTCGTGAAATTTCACTAAATGATTTTGCAATTCAATTGGATAGGTATATAGGGCCTATTGTTCACAGCAGATATATTGATGTCAATCATGAGGCATGTGTAAATTGCTATTTATGTGAAGAAAATTGTCCAACAGGTGCTGTAGAGTTGGTGGATGGAGAAGTTGTTTTAGATAATGATAAATGTATACGATGTGTTGAATGTACACATCATTGTCCTGTAGGAGCATTAAAAAGAGTGGAAATAGAATAAAATGGAGGCTGTTTATGAAAGCAAATGAATTAATGGATAAAGATTTCGTGTACTTAAATGCTAATGATAGTGTAATTGAAGCTTCAAAAGCTATGGAAAATGTCAGACGTTTCACCTGTCCTGTTGTAAATGATAAAAAACAGTTAATCGGATGGGTAACTGCATTTGATATTACAAAAGGTTTAAGAGAAGGTAATGATAAGATTTCTGAAATTATGAGTAGTTCAGATGAAGTTTCTACAGTTCATGAAAATGATCCTGCAAGAAAAGCGGTAATTTTAACTGCTAACAATAAATTCGTAACCGTACCTGTGGTAAATGATGACAATCAGGTAATCGGTATGGTGCGCGCATGCGACATTGTAGAATTATTGTCCGATTTATATGATATTAAAGTTGAAAGCTTATACAAAGCAATGCAACACCAACTAAAAGGCGTAAGCTGGGAGGAGTTAATGTCCGCTTCTGCACTTGTGTCTAAAAAGACAACCGGTAAAAAGATTTCTGCAGAAGAATATGAAGCAAACATTATGGATTCCACATTTGGAGAAGCTATTTGGGCAACAGGAGGACTTGAAAAATTCTTTGCAGGTTTAATTTCTGTCGGTGAAATGGTTGTTGCTCGCAGAGTGGGCCGGGCTAAAAAATAAGTCAATTGAATAATTATTAATGAATATAATGAATAACAGAATATTTTTTGTTATATTAGTGGTTTTCATAGCAATCAATGTTGCATCCGTTTCAGCCAGTGATTTAAATTCTAATGAAACATTGGAAATTGATAATGTAAGTTTGGAGTTAGATAATCAAATCGCTTCACAAGATATTGATTTTAACCAATCCAGTGATGAAAATAATAGTGTTGAAAAAACAACACCGGTCATCACAATTGATTCTTACAGTGTTAAGGCTAAGGATAATTTGAAAATTTATTTAAAAAATTCAACTGGAAATCCATTAGCTTCTAAAAAAATCACTGCAATCTTAAATGATAAAAAATATTCACTTAAAACAGACTCAGAGGGCTGTTCAAATTTAAATATAGATTTACCTGCTAAATCTTATAAATTGACAGTAATGTTTGATGGTGATAGCGAATATAATGAAGTATCAAAAGTCTTCATGATAAAAGTCAGTAAATTAAATACTAAAATCACGGAATCGTCAAATTTTATTTTAAAAAATAGATTATTGTTTTTCCATTTAACTGATATGAACGGCGATTCTCTTTCCGGAAAAAAGATAACTATTAAGGTTAACGGTAAAAAATATACAAAAACCACCAAATCCAATGGAAGGGTTTCAGTAAGGATAACTTCTTCAAAGTCAAAAAATTCCATATCAGTCAAATTTTTGGGAGATAATCAGTACAATTCAGCTTCTAAAAAAATTACCCTTAATGTAGTTAAAAAGTCAATTTCAATAACTATTGGAAACTCTAAATTATTGACTAATGGTTTTATAAGAGTTTATTTAAAACAGAACGGCAAGGCTTTATCTAAAAAAACAATCACATTAACTGTGGGTGCTATTAAATTAAAGCATAAGACCAACTCTGAAGGGGTAACAATATTTAAGCCTCATGCTAAAGTGGGAGCTTATACTGTTAAAGCAAAATATGGTAAATATTATTCTGCTAAATACATAAAATGTTATGAAGGCAATGTAAAAGATCCAATGACTGAAGCTATTCCATATAAAAACGGTGCTCCGGATATTGACCTAATGCCCGGAAATTATATTATGGCCGATGAAAATGCCAAATACTCTCTTAAAAAATCACAATATAATGAAGTTTTAAAAAGAGATAGCTATTGTTTATTTTTATATAATAAATTGCCAAAATACACTTTTTTCAAAACAAAAAATCATCCTAGCTTAAATCACATTGTCAAGCGTGAAAAATGGAATGTGATTGAAAGGGCTATTAATACAAAACTTGTCATGAAAAATAAACCGGGCTATTGGCCGGCTAAGATTACGGTTTCTCTAAAGGGCAAATCGTATAAATACCCGTTTGTGAGGGATGCTCAAAATAATGGCCATACATGCGGACCTACTTCATGCAGTATGTGCAGTCAGGTTTTAAAAAATTATGTATGTGAAAAATACATTGCAAAACTTGCCAAAACCAGCAGGTATGGAACCTCCTGTGATGATATGATAAATGCAATGAGGAAGAATAATTTTAATTGCTATTACTTCTATAAATCCACATTTAACTCTGCACTGAATGAACTTAAAAATGGTGGTTGTGCTTTAATATTCCATGCAAACAATCATTATGTAAGTATATTGGATATCAGTAAGGATGGTAAAAAGGTTTTAGTAAGCAATTCCTATGGATCATATGATAATATTCCTACAGGTTGGGTTAAGGTTAGCTATATGAAAAATAAATTCTCTCCAAAGTGGGATGAAAGTTTAGTTGTCAAGCTTAACTATAAGTTATCTGATTCCACTATCAACAGCATTAACAGCTATTATTCCAGCATGGGCAAGAATTGGGTAGTACAAAATGCTCACCATAATATAGGAAGGGTGTAATTTTACATTCATTCTCATTTTAGATAACTCAAATAAACTTTATAATTACTTTTAATACATTAAAACTTAATATAGTTGTGTATGGATTTGAATTTTGACTTTACTGAAAAAAGGGTAATCCTTACTGCATTTTTCTGTATGGCATTCACAATCGCAAACTTAATTACAGTTAAAATCATAAACATAGGATTTTTAGGAATGGAAACTCCTGCTGGAGTTTTGATATATCCTTTGGTATATATCTTAACCAATGTAATTGCGGATGTTTACGGTGAAAGAACAGCACGCAGAACCATCATTTTGGGTTTATGTGTTGATGTATTGTTTGTTTTCATGACAACTCTGATACTGTTCCTGCCTTCTCCTGCAACATTCACAGGGGATTCAAGCCTTGCATTCGTATTCACACAGACTCCAAGAATCCTTATTGCATCATATATCAGTTATCTTATCGGTAACTTTGTAAACGCAAGAATTACAACAATCGTTAACAGGGGAAATGAGTATTCAGCAGTTAAAAACTTATCTGTTATTGCTTTCAGTGAATTGATTGATAACTTTGTTTTCATTGGACTAGCATTCATTGGAGTTTTCCCTGTATGGGAAATCTTGGTAATGATTATTTCTCATTGGATATTAAGTTTGATTTGGAGTGCAATCGCTCAGCCATTTACTGGTATGGCAGTTAGATGGGCTGAGAAAGGAAAACCGGCAGAAGCTTAAAAATTTTCATTGGGAATTTTTTCCCAAACTTTTTTTTATTTTCCTATCAATTTTGTTTTTTTGGGCAAATATTTTATACTTTTATTCAGATATATATTATTAATCAGAAATTGGTATATTAGATTTTATAATTAACAAACTGCTGCCTCCTGTAGTGGTTGGACCGATGATTATGGTTATTGGTCTGTCCCTTGCTCCAACAGCAATTGCATCAATCGGACTGGATTTGGAAGTTGTGCCATGGCAAAGCCTTCTGGTTGCATTCATATCATTTTTGGTGACTGCAATAGTTGCGGTTCGTGGAAAAGGTATTCTGCAGGTTATTCCGTTCCGGGTGGGTATTGTTGTAGGTTATATAGTTGCTGCAGCTCTCGGTATGGTTGATTTTGCAGCCACTTTTTCAGCCCATGTAATAGAAGTTCCTAAATTCTACATGCCTTTCCTGAACTATAACCTTAACTTTGCAGCAGTTCTGACAATAGTTCCGATTGCACTGGTGACAATGGTGGAGCATGTCGGAGACCACAAGGTATTGAGTGAAATAATCGGCCGTGACCTAATTGAAGATTCTGGTCTTCAAAGAACTCTTCTTGGTGACGGTCTTGCAACATTCGTAGCAGCGCTCCTTGGAGGTCCGGCAAACACCACATATGGTGAAAACACTTCAGTTGTCGGTATGACTCGTGTGGTATCAACATATGTGATAGGTCTTGCAGCAATCATTGCAATAATATTTGCATTCTCAGGGCATTTGACAGCACTTTTAACTGCAATTCCCGGACCTGTTTTAGGAGGTATTTCAGTATTGTTATACGGATTTATTTCTGTAAACGGTTTGAAAATATTGATCCACAATCAAGTTGACTTCAACAACAACAAGAATGTGGTTGTCGCTGCAACAATGCTTGTTTTAGGATTAGGTGGAGCAGCATTATCCTTAGCTTATGGGGACTTGTCCATATCTATTTCAGGAATGTCTCTTGCAGCTATTGTAGGTGTATTATTAAATCTTTTAGTGCCGGAGGAAAATCATGAATGAATATGTATTGAATCATCCATTGATAACTCATAAACTAGCGATTCTAAGGGATAAAAACACAGGAACAAAAGAATTCAGAGAATTAGTTACAGAAATTTCAACAATTCTTGTTTATGAATCAATGTGGGATGCTAAACTGGAAAAAACAACAATTGAAACTCCCTTGGAGAAAATGGATACTGGAATGTTGAACGAGGACAAATATGCAATCGTACCAATACTCAGGGCAGGAATGGGTATGGTTGACGGAGTATTGAATATTATTCCAAATGCAAAAATAGGACACATTGGTCTTTACCGTGATGAGGAAACCTTCGAGCCAGTGGAATATTACTACAAGATGCCTGAAGGAATTGGAGATCGGGAAGTTTTAGTAGTTGATCCTATGCTTGCAACAGGTGGAAGCGCATCAGCAACAATTTCAAGGCTTAAACGGGATGGTGTAAGCAAAATTAAGCTATTATGTATTGTAGCTGCGCCGGAAGGTATAAAATGCATTGAAGACGATCATCCTGATGTTAAAATATTCTGTGCAACAGTTGACCGTGAACTTAACGAAAATGCATATATCCTGCCAGGTCTCGGGGATGCAGGTGACAGGGTATACGGTACAAAATAGTGAAGATAATCTTCACTAATTTTTTTCTTTTTTTTGATACAATGTGGAACTTAATCTGGCCGATTTTAATCGTAATTTTGTCAAATACATTCTATAATATTTGTATGAAATCAATGCCATCGGATGTCAATCCATTCGGTGCACTGATGGTTACCTATATAGTTTCAGCAATAATTACGGCAATCATATTTGTTGTTATGGTAAAGCCGTCAAATGTGATGTTTGAACTATCTAAAGTTAATTGGACATCAATCGTTTTGGCATTGGTGCTGGTGGGATTGGAAGTTGGATATGTATTTGTCTACCGTGCAGGCTGGCAGGTGAGTACGGCAAGTGTCGTTGCAAACATTGGCCTTGCATGTGTGCTTTTAATTGTTGGATATTTCTTATACAGAGAAAATGTATCAATACGCCAAATAATCGGAATAGTGGTTTGCATGTTCGGTTTGGTTTTAATCAATCTTTGAGGTGAAAATAATGTATTGTCCGGTATGTGGAACATTTGTAGAGGAAGGCGAGGAATACTGTCCAAATTGCGGATATGATATTTACTGTATTGACGGTGAAGATGATTTTTAATTGACATAAAATTTTTATAGTATTTTTTAATAAAGTATTATCAATGAGCAGGCAAGCCAAAGTCAATAAACATATTCCAATAACTGAAATTCGCAAAGTAAAACGTGATTTGCAGAAATTTGTGGACTTGTATGAAAAGGTAGCTTTCATTGAAGAGTTATATTGTGATGAAACGGTCAAATCTGCAATGGAGAGGAGAGGTAAAACTCCACAAACAGGTTATAAATGGTTGAAATCATGGAATGAAGAAGGCTTTGATGGTCTGTTTAGAAAAGAGGGTTCTGGAAGAATTTCAAAATTGTCCGATTATCAGAGGGAAATTCTAAAGACCAATATTACCGTTAAGGGTTTGTCATCAATTTCAGAGATTAAAAAAGAGATTCAACGTGAATTTGGTGTAACATACTCTGAAAGGCACTTGCGCAGGTTGATTTTTGATTTGGGTCTTTTGGATATCATTAATTCTAATAAGTTAAAGTAGCTGATTATATCTATTTTTTTATGTCCGTTGCATGTTTCGGATAATTTTTTTTACATTAAACTGCAATTTATTTTAATAAATTACTAATTATATTTTAAATTTATAGTTTATTGTTTAATTTTAACAAGATATATTTATTAATTTGTTTTATAAATTATATTTATATAATATTTTTGATTAATATAATTATAGAATTATTAGAGTGAATATTATGAATGAGAACATAGACAGAGGAATGTCAACATTAATCATTTTTATTATTGCCGCAGCGATATTGAGCGCTGCTCAAAGTGTAGTGACAACCGGGATTGCTGGGATAATGACTGATTTTCATATATCCTCAACAACAGCACAATGGATTTACTCTTCATTTCTGCTTGTTTTAGGTGTGATGATTCCATTATCCGCATTTTTCACCCGTAGATTTAAAGTAAAAACAATATTATTGGCATCATTAACATTATTTTTAATCGGGTCAATCATAGCATTTTTTTCTCCAAACATTGAAGTGTTGATATTGGCACGTGTAGTTCAGGCCATCGGTTCTGGAATCCTGCTTCCTATCACACAAATTGTACTGTTCAAGGTGATTCCTGAAGAAAAATGGCAGGTATACATGGGACTGTTCGGATTTATCATAGGAATCGCACCTGCACTGGCACCAACCGCTGGAGGATTCATAATCGACACTGTCGGATGGAGATCAATATTTTTAATATTTGCAGCAATTATTGCAGTACTGATATTGGTGGCAGCAGTTGTTGTTAAACTGGAATTTGAAACAGGACATTATCCGTTAGATATCAGCTCATTGATATTATGTGTATTGGCATGTGTGGGAATAATGTTTGGATTTACAAACATTGCAGAAAACGGATTCGACATTGTTTGGGTGATTCTGCCGATTGTCATAGGTGCAGTGTCCTTGGTATTGTTTGTTAAAAGACAATTTGGCATCAAAACACCATTGGTTGATTTGAATGCATTGAAAAATAAGTATTTCTTCTTTGGAACATTGTTTTCAGCTATTCTTTATTTCACAATGTGCGGACTGAATGTGATTATGCCATTGTTTGCCCAAAGCATATCCAATTATGATGCAACAACTGCGGGAATCATACTGCTTCCGGCAACACTGGTAATGATTGTATTCAACTTCATTGGCCCGTTGATGGCTAATAAGTTCGGTGTTCGTAAAGTATTATTATTGTCCTGTTTATTCACAGTTGTCGGATATCTGTTGATGATGACCTATGATCAGTCAACCACTGTTGAATACATGGTCATTACTCAGATTGTGCGCGCAATCGGTGCTGGATTAGGATTAATGCCAGCGGTAACCTGGACAATTGCTGTAGTGTCAGGGGATGTTGAGGATGCAACCGCAATCAACAACACCGTAAGACAAATCATAGGAGCAATCGGATCTGCTGTGGCAGTAGTGCTGATGGCAACATTTGCGGGAGGAAACGTTGGTCATAACCATGTTTCAGTGTCTGCATTTGCACAGACTTCTCTTGTAATGTCTGTTCTAGCCATTATCTCAGCAGTGATTGTGGTATTATATATTAAAGATGAAATTCACGATATGATGTGAATTTCAATCTAATAATTTTTCTAAACTCTTTTTTTTGGATTTTCTATTCTATAATCTTCGCTCATTTTTTCACCTTAAAATTTTTAAATTAGTAAAATAACAATATTAACTAAATAATTTTTTTAATAACGCTTTTTTTTTAAAGTTATATATTGTTTAATTACAATATTGCTTTTTAATCATTATTTGACATCTTTAAATCAATTTTTACCTTGAATTGAAAATTTCATCGACATTATTATAAGTTAATATCATTAAAAGAAAAAGGCAATAATATATATTGATTAAGGATATAGTATAAATTAAGGAAAATTATCAATAATAAATTCCTTGCTAATCGAAGTTAATGGAGGTGAAAAATGAATAGAAATTTAATTATTATGGGGCTTCTTGCATTAACATTACTAACGATAAGTACCTGTGCTGCACAGGATGATAATTCAACAGAAACAGTAAATGAATTATCGGTCTTTGAAGAACCTGCTTTGGAAGTTGCAAATGAGACTCATGTTTTACAATCTTCCGGCGTAAATACTCACATTGATGTTGCAGGAAAAACAGATTTTGATGCAATTGGCGATTACTTTAAAGTGAAATTAAGTGACTCAAGCAATAATGTGCTTAAAAACACCAAAGTGACATTCACAGTAAACGGCAAAAGCTATAATCAAAACACCGATTCATCCGGAATCGCTTCACTTCAGCTCAGACTAAAAGATGGAACATATAAGATAGTTGCCAAATATGCAGGTAACAGTAAATATGAGGCATCAAGCATGACCACAACAGTAAAGATGGCCAATACCAGGGTAGTTGATGCAGGTTTAAGCAATTCAGAGATTCAAAGCATCATTGACAATGCCAAAACCAACAATGTAATACTTTTTAAGGGATCAAGCTATTCCGGCATCAACTTGATGATTACCAAATCACTAACCCTTTTAAGTAATGTTGGAACAACCCTTAAATCAAGTTCATCATCTCCTGTAATAACAATTAATGGCAAATCCGCTTCACTTGCAAAAGTAAAGGGATTTACAATTGAATGCACAGGTGACGGAATCAAAGTCGATGCGGCTGATTATGTGACAATTGAGGGTAATGGCATTACATGTAAAGGAAATGGTGTTGTTGCTTTGGATACTAAATACTTAAACATTACTAAAAACAACATTGTTAAAAACTTAAAAAGTGGAATAAGTCTGGCAGAGTCCAGTTATACTTATATTTTTAACAATAAAATCAGTAATAATGGTGCAAACGGTATTGAAGTGGCAAAATCAAGCAATGTATATATTCATGACAATTCTATTTCAAATAATGGTGCTAATGGTGTTTACCTTTCAAAAACAGTCAATGGAGCAAACTATGGCGAAGGTCCTGAAAAGATTTACATTAACAAGAATACCCTCAACAGGAATTCCAATGATGGAATTTTAATTCAAAATGCTGGAAATGATGTTAATATCAATTCCAATGAAATTAATTCCAACTGGGGCAATGGTATTTCAATAGGACACATTGGAAATAATAAGGTGCAATCCAATGTAATCACAGATAATCATGCAAATGGAATCAAATTCTTTGATAATTATGTAAAACCTAAATCTCAAGATGTCAGCTATAATGCCATATTTGGCAACAGTGGCAGAGAAGTGGAAGCAAAAGATACATATTATCAGGAAAATGGTAATAGATTGGAAATAGGTGATAATTGGTATAGTGACTATAATACATTATGTCCGAAAATCAAATCGAATAATATAAAATTTGTCGTCACTCAAACAGGAAAAAATCAATTTCAGGCAACATTTCTGGATTCCAAAGGAAATATTGCTAGCTTGCTTCCTGACAGGACATTATCCTATAAAACCAATGATGGAAAAACAATTTCATTAACAGTAAGTGGTGGTGTTGCAACATTTACAGTAGATGCAAATGATGGGGATATTGTAAATGCCAAGGTTGACTACTCCGAACGTAAAAATACCTATGATTCAACCACTCCAAATTCAAATTCATTAAATGGAAAAACACCAACATATTCCTACCCAAGTATTCCTAACTATCAAATCTACGATGATATGATAAACGGCAATGTTGGTGGAAATGGTGATGGTGACGGAAATGGAGAGGGTTCTGGGAGTAGCGCTAATCGAGGAAATAGTGCATCAACACAGGATAGCCAATCCAATGGTAACAGCACCCACAGCCAAAAATCAGATCCTGCAAATAATGCAAATAATCCTGTCAATGATGTTTCACAAAGTTATGATACACCAGATACTTCATCTGCAGGTACATCCCAAGCAAGCATTGGGGATTCAGGAAATCCTGGTTCTCAATCCCAATCTGTTGTAAAACAAATAATAATAGATGAAGATGAATTCTTTAAGATTACTGGAATTTCATTTATTGTATTGCTGATGATTTTGACAGTCGGATTTTATTATCGTGATGATATAAAAGAAATGAATTCCAAAAGATGATTCATCTTTTTTTTCACTTTTTTTATTCAAAAATTCAATTTTTGGTTATATTTTTATTCCAATTTGATATTTTTTTATATTTTCATTGTTTTTTCAGTTAATTTAGGAGATTATAATAAATTATTTAATACATTTATGATAAATACTAAATTATATTATCTTTGGAGGATTATTATGAATAAAAGTGATTTGAAAAGAGATTATTTTATGCTTAAGGGACCGCTGGCCAAAAAGGGATATGACTGGTGGTGGCATTCATTAACAGCATATAATAAAAAGACAGGCGAACCCAAACCATTCTTCATCGAATACTTCGTATGCAATCCTGATTTAGCTGAAGAAGAACCAACACTCGGACAATTGCCTGAAAATCAAAAGGCAGGTAAAAGACCATCATACTGTATGATTAAGGCAGGAACATGGGGTAAAAATCCAAAACAGATTCATAATTTTTACTCAATGAAATACTTCAACTGCCCTGACGATGAACTCAACATCCAAGTTGGAGACTGCAGCCTTACAGAAACTCATATGAGTGGTTTTTCAAGAGTATCAGAGGATGATGCCAAAAATCACCCTGAATACATGTCTGATGCGGGAGACATGATGTGGGATTTGGACATCGACAAAAAAATCACTTTTAATGTGGGATATGGTGCAAACTCATTTTTCAGAAAATTAAATGCATTTGAAATGTTCTGGCATGCTGAAGGAATCAAGACAGAATACAGCGGAACAATCTGGCTTGATGGGGAAGAGTATGAAGTAATTCCTGAAAAATCCTATGGATATGCCGATAAGAACTGGGGAGGAGACTTTACCTCACCATGGCTATGGATATCCTCATGTAACATTACAAGTTTAATCACAGGTAAAAAATTAAACAACTCTGCATTTGAAGCAGGTGGGGGAAGGCCTAAGGCATTCGGTATAGAAATTCCACGTAAACTGCTTATAGGATTCTACTATGAAGGAACAATGTATGAATACAACTTTGCAAGATTCTGGAATCTTGTTAAAATCGACTTTGACTTTGAGGAAGGCGAAGATGTTAACACCTGGCACATCAATGCAAGCAATAAGAACTCCAAGATGGAATTGGTACTCTACTGTAAACGTGATGAAATGATGCTTTTCAACTATGAAGCACCAAACGGAACCAAAAGACACAACCGCCTATGGAACGGTGGAAACGGTTGGGGTGAAATCAAGCTATACAAAAAGGACGGCACTCTTATTGATCATGTAAAAATCGAAAATGCCGGTTGTGAGTATGGGGAGTATGATGACTGATGATATTCTCTGATATCCTTGCATTAATCATCGTATATGTTTATGTTGCAGTCATTTTCGTAGTAGCCGAAATGGTTTTAAAGACACGGCCTGAAGTTTCACGTAAATTTCTACATATCATGGTAGGTAACATGATATTTGCCATGCCATTTTTCTCAGACCCCTGGGTGATGGTATGGTTTTTAACACTGCCGATTACAATAGTGCTGTTCTTCCTAACAGAATACTCTCCGATAAAAATAGAAAACAGCGTAACTGAATCTGGTCATGCACTGGGATTATTCTTCTATGCAGGAATATGGACAGTGCTGATTGCAGTATTTGCAATCATTTCACCGGCAAACGATCCAAAATTCTTTATCTGGATTGTGGCACTGGCAATTGTTCCAATGGTTTATGGTGACGGATTTGCAGCGCTTATAGGTCAGAAATTCGGTAAGGTCAAATACACCATCTTCGGTGGTACAAAATCCCTTGAAGGCTCCCTTACTATGTTTGTAATTACAACTGTAATGAGCGTATTTGTATGGATGGTTTTCACATCCATTGGCTGTACAATGCCTGAATTCAATCTGGTAAATATTATAATGATTTCGGCGGTTGCAACAATATGTGAAGCGTTCAGCTATGGTGGAATAGATAACCTGACAGTTCCGGCAGTAACTTCAATATTATATTATTTGGTGGCTGTATTATAGTCACTTTTAACTTCTATTTTTTGCATCTTGGCAATCATATTATGCATCTTGGTAAAGTTGATAACTATCCATTTATATATAATTTTACTAAGTATTATTATCGATTAAAAAGGCGATAATGATGAATGACAATTTAAGGGCAAGAGCTGAAGAAAGGGTAAACTTAAAAATTAAATTCTATAGAAACTTGAAAGCATACATTATTGTTAATGCAATACTGGCCATCATCAATGGCTTATTCTCACCCGAGTTCTGGTGGGTAATGTTTCCGGTATTTTTCTGGGGTATTGGAGTCATTGCTGACTTTTTAAAGGCATATGTGTTCATTGATGATTTTGATAGTGAAAGTTACAGGGAACGTAAAATCCAAGAGGAAATGGAAAAATTAAGGAATTAAATTATGAAGGTAAATTTGTTTGTTTCAAGAGATATTGAAGAGCCTTATGCAGATATACATACTGATGAGCTGACAGACAATATATCCAAAGCGATTAATATTTTGGAAAGTGACGATCAAAAGGACATGTTGGCTGTCAAAAAGGGTTCTGACATCACTCTTCTGGAGTTGAAGGATATTTTCATGTTTAGGGTTGAAGAAAAACAGGTGAAGGTTTTTACACAAACTAATGAGTACATAATCAAAAAGCCGTTGTATCAAATTGAAGAGAGTCTGACAGGTGATTTCGTTAGAATTTCAAAAACAACAATAATTAACCTGAAAAAGGTTGAAAGAGTTGCGCCTTCACTTAAGGGAATGATGTTTATACAGTTGAAAAATGGTTTGAAGGACAATATCTCAAGAAAATACTTGCCTGATTTTAAAAATGCATTGGATTTGTAGGTGATTAAATGAAATTCACGGATATAATAGAAAGCTTGGCATTAGGTGCCTTTGTCGGTTGTTTTATAGGGCTGCTTGTTGCAGTTTTGATTTCTCTTCAGGCAGGTCCTCAAAATATCACTTTTTCAGGAACTGATATTGTTAACCTGTTCTTGGGTTGTATAGTTGCAGGATGGGGTTTTTCATTAACCGGATTGATATATGAAAAAGAGGATTTGGCTTTGCCGTTTCAGATAATCTTCCAGATGGGTATTGGAATGACAGTATTGTTTTTAGTTGCAATATACTTAAAATGGATGCCTGTTGATTTGGGAATAGGGCCAATTGTAATCTGGATTGCAATTGCATGTGTATTTGCCGCAATATTCTGGTTCGGTTTTTACATTTACTATTACCTGCTTGCCCGCAACTTAAATAAAAAAATAGTGAATGGTAAATAGCAGTGCTATTTACTCATCTTTTTTTCTCTCCTATAACCAATTGCCAATAATATTAATGCTAATGATAATATTGCAATAAACATTTTATAATCTACACTGGACTGTTTTGCCACAGATTCATGTTCATTTATCTCATATGCATTATCATTTTCTCCATGAGTTGTTGAATTTCCAATGGCAACTTGACTGTTTGATGTGGCTTCACTAACCTGTGGAGAATTGATATTTGATGTGGCAGTGTTTATTTTTCTGCTATCTGCATCGGATTTCAATGGATTTTTAGAAGTTAAATCTCCATTAAATTTTTCTAGATTCTTACTTGAAACAGTTTTAGGTTCCTTTTTATTTTTTTCATTTTCATTAGTATTGTTTAATCCGTTTTTGATATTATCAAGATAATCTTCTGGGAAATATGGGTCAAGCAGGTCTGCATATTTTGTTAAAAGACCTAGATTTAAAATATTCAACAAATTGGATTTGATTGTTGATGTGACTTTACTTCTGCTTGTTACCTTGTCCGGATCGATTACAGACGGGTCATTGGGGTCTTCATCTCCCCAATCATTGTCATCAAACTTTGTGAATAAATGTTTTGTATCGTTCCATTTGATAAATATCTCTTTACCATAAGGAGATGTATTATTGGTTATCAGATTATTGTGTACATTTATTTTGGTGGTGGCATCATACATTGGCTGTTGAATGTAGAATGATCCTCCAGTTTCTCCACCATTATTATTCATGATAATTGAATTTTCCAGATTCAAATCTCCTGAAACCATCACTGCTCCTCCATTTGTTCCTGCAGTATTGTTTAAAAAGATGCATCTGTTGATATCTGAAGTGCCTGACCAGCTGTAATATGCGCCGCCCCATTCATCAGCATGATTGAACATGAAAATACAGTCCTCAACATTTCCATATCCTGCAACGCTTACGCGTATCGCCCCACCGTCTCTGTGAGCGGAGTTGTTAATAAAAACAGTATTATAGATGTATGAATCAGCATAGCAGGTAGTTATTGCACCTCCATCATGGTCGCCATGATTGTTAATAAATAATGAGTTGTTTACAAGCAGATATCCTCTTGTGTTTTCATTACCATAGTTGGAGATTCCTCCGGCATTTACACTGGCAGTATTGTTTGCAAATATGCAGTTATCCACGTATACATGTCCGGTTTCCATTGATATTGCACCTCCAAATCCTATAATGTTGGCATTGATGAATGTAATATTCTTGAAGGTCACATGAACTTCATCATTTCTGATGAGAAAAATGCTTGATTTTTGCTCGCCGTCAATGATGATGTCCCTTGGGTTTCCATTTCCCTGCAATGTAATGCTTTTTGTAATTAGCATATCATGGATTTTGTATGTTCCTGGTTCAATAAGTATTTCATCACCATCTTCGGCATCATTGATTTCAGATTCTAAATCAAACGAAGCAACTTCTTCAACACTATTGTTTTTTTGGTTTAATTCGGTTGAAGTTAAATCGATTTTGTTTAAGCTCGAATCTGAATCTATTGCATTGACTGAGCCGATAGCAAAGATGAAAATTATTAGGATAATTAAATATGTCTTTTTTATTTTTTTCACCTCCTTTGGAGTGTTTTGATAATAATAGTTTTGAATTTAATGATATTTAATAATGTTTATAATGAAACAATATTGTTTTCGTTTTGAAATTTTATTCATTAATAAAAATCTATTATTTAATTAATTAAATAGTGTTATATATTTATAATTATTATTTTTAATTTTAAATTATTTTTTTAACGTTAAAACTTATTTTTTAGTTTTTAATTTATTATTTTATTCGTTTTTAATTATTTAATTTTTTGTCGATAAACGATAAGATTTATATTGCATTTCGACTAAATATATTATTCGTACTAATATCAAATATGCCTTGTAAAAAATAATAATTGGCATTTGAATATTTGTATAATAATTATTAAATTAAGGAGAAAAAATAATGAATAAAAAGATTTTATTGTCTTTATTCTTAGTTCTTTTAATTGCAGTTTCTGTTAGTGCAGTTTCTGCTGAAGAGGCAACTGAGGTTGTTGCAACTGATGAAACTGTAGATGAAGTTTCACTTCCTTCAGATGATGCTGATGTAATCGCAAGCACCATCAAACCAGAAACCAATAGTGCTGACGCTATCCAAAAAGCAATTACCTGTTCTACAGAAGGAGACACTGTTGATTTATCTGATCACGCTTCATATGATGTAGGAAATGCTACCATTGAAGTGGGTGTAAATAATCTTATTATCAAAGGTAATGGTAATACTGAAATTAAAGGATGGGGAGGACCTGGAAACGGTATCTTCCATGTTTCCGCTAATGGTGTAACTTTCCAAGGAATTAAATTTGTAGATACAAATCCTAATAGTGTTTTGACATATTATGATAATGCAACAAAAAATGCGAATGAGATCAAAGGATGGGGTATTCACTTCCAAAGGGCGGCTAATGGTGTAGTTGACAATTGTAGTTTCATCAACTTCAACCATGGAGTAAGAATCCAGGCTCAATCCAATGATGTGACAGTTAAAAATAGTTACTTCTATGGAATTGCAAACTACTTGAGAAATGACCCTACAGTAAATGTCGAAAAAGGTACCAAAGCTATTGGTATAATGGGATCATTAAGACCTCAAATTATTAATAATACATTTGAAGGACCAATGCTTGATGCTATATCCATGGCTTCAAATTCTGGAAATGCATATATCTATAATAATACATTCAATGGAAATGCATATGCTATTTACTTCGGTGGAGCTTCAACTGGAGGAACCACCATTAAAGGTAACAGATTCATCAATGTTGGTTACTACAAAGAGTTAGATAACCATGGAGAATACGTTGAATGGACTAAATTACCAATTATAAGTATCCAAAAGGCTGCTGATGTTATTGCAATCACTGACAATGAATTCACAGCTGTAAATAATAATGTATTAATCGCTGCTGAAGCAGGTAACGCTGCACACGGATATCCAAGTGAAATGGGTGATGTAAAAGTAACAGGTAACAAAATAACAGTTCCAACTGGTGTGGATGCTCAAAGTGTTGTACTTTTACATATATTAAGTAGAGGTTCAGACCTCAACCCTACTGGTGTTATTAATGTAACCGGAAACGATTTAAACGGTGCTAAATCTGTAATCTACTGGAACACCAACTGGGGAACTGAAGATGGTAATACAATAATTCCTAAAGGTGCCCTTGCTCCTACAATTATTAAAATAGTTGACATTAATGGTCTTGTTTTAACTTGTGAATTAACAGATATTAATGGTAAAGCATTAGCAGGTGAAACCATAAATTATAAAATCGGCGAAGTATCTAATTCCACTGAAACTGATGAAAACGGTATATTTACTGTTGTAGGTAAATCCGGTGAATCTGTAAACATCACTTTTGCTGGAACCGATAAATTAGCTTCAAGTGAATCTTCCGCTTTCTTAACTTCATCACAAGATACTCTTATCGGAACTGTAATCACTGTTAAAGCATTAACTGCTAATGCAGGTGACAGTGCAAACTTAGAAATCACTTTGAAAAATGCTATGGAAGGTGTTTTAGTTAATAAAACAGTATCTGTAATTATTGATGGAGTAACTAAAACTGCTATTACTGATGCAAATGGTGTTGCAAGATTACCTGTAAGCTATGCAAGTGCTGGAACCCATTATGCTACCGTATCATTCATAGGTGATGATGATTATGGTGCATCTATTGGCACTGGTAAAATAACTATTAATCAAAAAGCTACTGCATTAACTGCTGCAAAAGCAACTTTAAAAGTTAAAAAAGCTAAAAAAATTAAAGTTACTTTAAAATCTGCAGGAAAAGCAGTTGCTAATAAAAAAGTTACCATTAAAGTAAATGGTAAAACTTTCTCAGCAAAAACCAATGCTAAAGGTGTAGCTACCATTAAAGTAAAAGTTACTAAAAAAGGCAAATTCAATGCAAAAGTAAGTTTTGCTGGTGATGGAGCTTACAAAGCAGCAACAAAAACTGTTAAACTTACAGTAAAAAAATAGATAAGTAATATTTTTTATTACTTTTATTCTTTTCTTTTTTTAGATTCTTTCATTGGAGGGGTTTAAATAACCAAAACTCATTTTATAATATTTCTCTGTTTTATTGTCGTTTCAATGTGTATTATTAATGCAGTCAGTGCAGATGATTTGACTATTCATGATAACATGACTGATGAGAATGATGATTATAATTTTAACCAAATTCAAGTTTTAATTGATGATGCGAATCCTGGAGATTCCGTAAAACTGGAAAATAAAACTTATTTGGGCAATGGATCCTCAATTAAAATCACTAAGAACATAACAATTGATGGCAGAAACGCTATTTTAAATGCAAGTGATAAATCCAATATTTTTGTAGTGTCTCCAAATGTTAATGTTGATTTAATCAATTTGACATTGGCCAACGGCCATTCCGATGGGGATGGTGGAGCAATATATAATTGCGGAATTTTATCACTATTCAATCTCACTATTATAAATAATAATGCATATGGCGGTGCGGTTCATACAACAACAGGTTCTAAATTAACTGTTTATAATTCATTATTTGATAATAACAAGGCGGCTGTGGGTGCAGCAATTGACAACTATGACTGTGACTTGAACATTTACAACTCCACTTTCACCAATAATGCTGCAAATGAAGGTGGGGCAATCTACAATAGATTCGGACAATTCATAGTTGCCAATTCAATCTTTTTTAATAACACTTCGGAACGTGGTGGGGGAGTGTATAACAATCGTGGAAAAATGATAATTTATACGTCTAAATTTTATAATAATTATGCAGGCCATTTAGGTGGGGGAATTAAAAGTTGGGGTGAATGTGCAGTTCATGATTCAATCATAGTTAATAACACAGGCTATCAGGGCGGAGGATTATTCATATCACAGTACAGAATGAGGGTCTATGATTGCATTGTTGAAAATAATACTGCATTTGATGGTGGAGGATTTTTCGTTGATGTTGGTGGAGATTTAAGAATTAAAGACACACGAATAATCAATAACTCTGCTGAAAATGACGGCGGAGGAATCGGCATCTTAAGAGGCATTTTAACATTGACTAACATTAATTTAACCAACAACCATGCTTCTAATTATGGAGGGGGAATATCATATTGTGAGTATGACTATTCATCCGTGTTAAAAAATATTATTTTGAATGATAATGGTGCAAAGTATGGAGGGGGAATCTATGCCGGTTTAGCGGATATCAAAATTTCAAATGCAAAATTTAACAATAATTCCGCTTATTGCGGTGGTGCGGTATACAATAAGAATAAGTTTGAAGCTCAATATGCATTGTTTGACAATAATTCTGCTTATTATGGTGGTTCAATTTATAATAAAAATATTGTTAAAGTTCAAAATACTGAATTTAACGAAAATTCCGCTTATGAAGGTGGGGCAATCTATAATTTAGGGGAATCAATTTTAATAAATTCTAATTTAAATTTCAACAGTGCCGAAAATGCGGGAGCAGTATTTAATCGGGGTAATGTCAACATCGAAAAATCGGAATTTAATTTAAATAAAGCATCTCAGGCTGCTGCGATATATTCCACTTCTGATTTAAAAATAAACAATTCTAGGTTTGTCCGCAATGAGATTACTAAAAGTTACGGCGTAATTTTTCTAGTTTCCGGTGATGTTAACATATCAAATTCAAATTTTAGTTTAAATAAAGGTTCAGATGAAGGGGGATGCATTTTTAACTCCTTTGCAAATGTCTACATTAACAATACTCAATTCATTTCCAATAAGGCTAAAAGCTATGGAGGTGCTATTGACAATAGTGGAGATATGACTATTGAAAACTCAGTATTCGATAAAAATCAGGCATATGGTGCAGGAGCTATTGATAATGGAGGTAAACTAATTATTCTCAAGTCAAACTTTACATTCAATAAGGCAACAAGAAACGGAGGTGCAATTGACAATAAAGGTAATCTAACAGTTTCAGGATCTGTTTTTGAAAATAATACTGCCGACGGTGATGGCGGGGCAGTAATTGCAAGACGGACTACAACAATTTCCCACTCAATAATATATGATAATCATGATTCCAACGGATTCTCAATATTTAATCAGACATGGGATGAATTGAACTTGAAAGACAATTGGTGGGGAGTTAATAATCCTGATTTTAGTAAATTATTTAATTTCAATGCTGTTGACAATTTCACATGGATTCAAATGGATTTCATTAATCAGACACCACTAATCCAGTATAAATCATGTGATTTTTTAGTATCTTTTAATAAGGTAATTAATAAAGACAATATTTATTATAATTTGGATAATCTTGAAATCTTACCTAATTTCAAAGTAGTTTTTAATTTGAATAATTATCAATCTTTAATTTCAAATGCTTCATTAGAATATTCTGTTCTGATGCCAAAATTCAATTCCATAACTGCAAATGTTAATAATCAATATTTATCATTGGATATTGTTGAAAATCACTATAATGTAGAGAATAATAAAAATTTGATAGTGGATTATGGTGACAAAGAACAATTTAAGCTCAAGGTTGTAGATGATTATGGTGTTGTGGGCAGTGAAATTGAGGTTGTTTTGAAAATCAATGGAAAATCTTATACAATAAAAAGTGATGAAAACGGTCATGTTTCAAAAATATTTAGTTTAGCCCCTGGAAAATATAATATCTACACTATCTGTGATGGAAAGACTCTAAAAAATACAATTACTGTTAAAAATGTTTTAAAGGCAAAGAATATCTCAAAGAAAAAATCTAGAAAAATCACCTATTCTGCAGCTTTAAAAACTTTTAAAGGAAAATCCATTGTTGGAAAAAAGATTACATTTAAAATCAAAGGTAAAACTTATAGTGCAAAAACAAATAAACAGGGAATAGCTAAAGTCACTTTTAAAAATCTTAAAGTGGGAAAATATTTTATTGTTGTCAAATATTTAAATTCACATGTTAAAACAACATTGAAAATTAAAAAGTAATGTATGATTGATTTCATACATCAACTTTTTTCTTTAAGAAATAACTTTCAAATCAATAATTTAAAAATTATTAATAAAACTTTTTTTGTAAATCTAAACCAAATATATTAAATATATCGATAGTTATATTATTATATATTGATAATTAATTGAAATAGTGGGAGAATATGAAAAGTAAAAAAATTTTTATAATGTTTTCATTCATATTGTTATTGCTGTGTTTAGGTTCTGTTTCAGCAGTGGATGAGAATAATAATTTAACTACAGATTCATCAGATGTGAATTTAGAAAGCACTGATGAATTGCAATTAAAGGAGAATACTGTTAATGAAAATTTAGGTGAATGTGATAATTCTGTTGTTTTATCATCAAATGTCATTGTAGTTGATGAAGTTGAGCAAAATCACAATGAAATGAATTCACCTACCATTCAAAAGGCAATAGATGGAGCAAGTGATGGTGATACCATTATAATTAATGGTAGAAGTTATGTGCACTGTCATTTTGTTGTAAATAAAAAGTTAACTATTATAAGTAATGTCGGTACAACACTTGATCCTTGTTCTTCAAAGGCAACTTCTAACCATCAGGGGATATTTTATTTAACTTCAAAAGCCAGTGGAACTGTAATTCAGGGATTCACATTTATCAATGATGATTTAAGGATTACTGAAAATGAAGGTTATGGAATTCTAGTCAAGGGTGCATCAGATGTTACAATCAAGGATTGTGACATTGCAACGAATGATGTGGCAGATTCAATCAGGCTGGAAAATACTAATGGCATTGTAATTGACAATGTAACTGTCCATAACTCCATAAACGGAATAAATGCATTGGGCAGTGAAAATTTGGTTGTGAAAAATTCACAGGCATATAACTGTAATTATGGAATAAACATGATTGATGTTACTAAAACATCAATCGATTCAAATGATATTTCTAAAAATAAAATTGCAGGAATCTCATTTTCAGGAAAAGGCAGTGAATTAACAGTAAAATATAATAATCTGACTGAAAATGGTAATGGAATCAACATCACTTCAGCAAATAATGTCTATATTTTGAGCAATTACATTTCATTTAACAAGAACAATGGTGTTTATATTGATTATGAGATTACATTGGTTGAAATTAAAGGCAATTTCTTTAATCAGAATCTCAAATGGGAAATTTTCAATGATTTCCATGTTCAAAACAGTGCATTTGCAACAAAAGGTCCGAAATTACAAATGATCACAAATAATTATATGGTTAATTATGGAGGTTTCGGCTCAGGAGATGTGGACCGTCCAGTCTGGACACAGGTATACGAATATCGCCCGGGAAGTGGGGATTATTCCTATGATGCAGATAAAGACATTTATTCTTATGTTGGAAGTGGCGGTGATTATTACGGTCATCAGGGGATAATGTTTTTAGGGCATGTCTTTGAAATAAATGAATATGTGTTTTGTCCGAATATCTATTCTGCACCTAAAAAAATATGGTCCAGTGCAGAACCAAGTTTGGAATTGGAATTAAGTGAAATAACACAGGTTAAAAAGGGAATATATTCTATTTCAATTGTTGATGCAAACGGAAATGTCGCTAAAGATATCAGTTCAGTTCCTGTCACATTCTACATTAATAAGGTTGGCAAGACTGCTGCTCCACAAGAAGGGGATGTTTATAAAACAGTCATGATGAAAAACGGTACTGCAACAGTCAGATTTTATGCTGATGAATTTTCAAAAACCGGAAACGTCATAACTGCAGTATTTCCAACACCAGGTAGCAATTTCGACGACAAAGTTTCTAAAACATTATCTGTCAGTGATGAAAATATCCCTGGAATTCCATCAAACACAACAATTGCAGTTTCAGACGTAAATACTTATCCCAATTCAAATCATGTATTTATTGCAACTTTAACTGATGCATCAGGAAATCCTCTCAAGAGTGAAGCACTAACTTTCAACATTAACTCTAAAAATTACAATATTCTAACAGATGATAATGGTAAAGCTCAAATTGTTATTGATGAGGCAAAGGAAGGAACTTACACAATCACAGTAAGTTATGCTGGAGATGGGGATATTGACTATTATGGATCTTATTCAAAAGCAAGGGTTGTCGTTAAAAAAACAGCTACAAAAATCGTATCTTCAAACTTGAACATGGTTCCAAAAATGGCTGAATATTACTCAGTTACTTTAAAAGATGCTTCAGGCAATGCATTGGCAAATCAAAAAGTAACAATTAAGGTCAACGGTAAAACCTATACTAAAATCACTGACTCAAAAGGTGTTGCTAAAGTCAAGCTCAAATTCAACAAAAACAAGAAAACCTATAAGGTTATTATTTCATACAAAGGAAACAACAAATACAATGCAGTTATCAAAACAAATAAGATAATTGTCAAGTATTCCTCCAAAAAAGCTAAATTGTCAACTCCTAATCTTGTAATTCCTCCAAAAACCGCTAAATATTATACTGTCAGTTTAAAGGATGAGAATGCAAAGGGAATATCTAAACAAAAAGTGGTTGTCAAAATCAATGGTAAAAAATACACTAAAAAGACCAATTCCAAAGGCCAAATTAAGATTAAAGTTAAATTTTCCAAATTAAAAATCTACAAGGTAAAGGCAACTTATAAAGGAAGTAAAATTTATAAAAAAGCATCATCCAATGGTAAAATTATTGTGGCTAAAACAGCCACTAAAATCACTGCTCCCTCTGTTTCATTACTTCCTAAGGAGTCAAAAACTTATACTGTTACTTTAAAAGTAGGAAACAAAGCCTTGTCTAAACAAAAATTAACAATTAAGGTTAATGGCAAAACTTTCACTAAAACAACTGATAGCAAAGGTCATGCTAGTGTGGGTGTTAATTTTGCAACTGAAAATACTTATAATGTTGATGTAAACTATAAGGGAACTGGAACATATAAGGCTTCAAAGGCAACTGGTAAAATAATTGTTTCTAAATTACCAACTCAAATAACTAGCTATGATAAAACATTTGCTCGTGATGCTCAAAAAAATTATCAGGTTACTTTAAAAGACACATCAGGCAATTCACTTGCAAGTAAAAGCATTGTATTTGATGTGAATGGTTCAACTTATACAAAAACCACTGATTCACAAGGCAATGCTATTATAGGTCTTGATGGTTTGACAGAGGGAACCTATGATGTAATTGTTAGATTCACAGGCAATGATCAGTACAAGGAGACTTCCAGCACTAATAAAATTACAGTCTCAACTAAATTGGGCACTGTATTTGTGGATGATAATTTGCCAAATGAGGAAATTCAAAATATATTAAATCATGCTTCAAACGGCTCTGATATTGAGTTTTTAGGTGACAGATATTCAGATATTTCATTGAATATAAATAAAGCTTTAAATATCTATTCTTCAAATGCAACTGATTTGATTGCCAAAGCTAAGGGTCCAGTATTTCGCATTACTGGGGATAATGTGAATATCACTGGATTTTCAATCAGGGGAAACTCTGGTGATGCAATTGTCATAGATTCCGCAAATAATGTGAATATTGAAAACAATATCATTTCAAATGTTTTAGATTCATCTAAACTTGCTCAATATGCTGCAGGAACCGTTAACATGCCGGGATATGGCATTTCAGTTACAAAAGCAGCTAATGTTAAATTGTCTAAAAACAATGTTAAATCATTTGAAAGTGCAATATTCGCACAGGAATCTTCAAACATTGTAATTGGCAATAACACTTTAAAAGAGAATAACTATGGTATAAAATATGGTTTTGGTGTTGCAAACACTGAAATTGCCAACAATACCATATTCAATCAAACAGGGTGGTATATAATGACAGTTCCCGAAGGCCCAAGTGGATATGGGATATTCTTGAATAATTCTGCCGTAAATGTCACCATTAATCATAACCATATTTATGCAAATCATTTGGGAATCTCCCTTGATGCAAACTACTCAACAGGTATCGTCATCACCCAAAATACAATAACAGATAATGTGCTTGAAGGAATAAGATTCAATGCAGGTTATGATCTTGCACAAAATGCTCTAAAACCTCATGTAACTGACAATGCAATATATAGAAATGCAAGGGGTCCAAGTATGATGATTCTTGGAGAGATGAGTGCAAATCCATTTGGTATTTATGGAGGTGGGTTAACTGACCCTAGTAAAAAACTTCAATTGGAAGCTAACTGGTATGGAACAAATAATTTGGTTACCTGGGACAATGATAGTGGTGTTGTAGGTTATGGAACAATGTGTCCGAGAATTAATACTACAAACATCGAATTCAACATGACCTGCAACAGTCCGGGCAATTACAGTATAATGTTTTATAAAAATGGAGTGTTTGATTCAATTCTTCCAGTATTTGACATGTATGCGACATTGAATGATGCAGTTGAAGTCAATTTCAATGTTGTTGCTGGTGTGGGCACATTTGCATTCAATTCAAGTGATTATCAACCACAAAACAATAAGATTGATATTTCAATCGGATCATTGATTAACTCCACTACCAGAACATTCAAAGTGACCTATGGATACAGTGTTCCAGATTCAGAAATTCCGGCTTGAATGCCAGCAAATTTCATGGGGATGATGTCTAATGCATCATCTAAACGGCAAAAATATTATTAAAAAATAAATTGATGTATGTCACATACATCATTTTTTACTATTTTTAAATTAGATTCAATTTAATAAGATTTATCCTTTATAATCTTGAATGTTATTATTGGAACTGTCTGTTAAATCAATTATATATTTCATTTATTCGATTTGAAATCCGCACTCCGAACACTTTCCGGTTTGGAATTTCACAACCCCATCACATTCAGGACACAGCCACTTCTTGCGGTCTTCCGCCATCATTCTGCCGATTCCCATTGTCTTGATTCTTTTTGCACTATCTAATGTATTTAAACCATGCCTTTTAACATACTTTTTGGAGTGCTTTTTCATCAAGGGGCATGGAAACTCGCTGCATCGTCCGCAGTAGCTGAAGTTCTTCTTGTCAAAACAGGCCTTGATCTTGCATTTCAGACTCGCCTTGCTCTTGCCATCATCGCTGATTAAACAACCGGCACATGGATTTTGAAATTTCTCACAACTGATACAATTAATCCCGCAGGGAGCCAATAATTTTGAATCCAGTTCATTAGGCATTTTCATAATTAATTATTCTATTAAAAGAAACTTATATATTTATTTAAATGCAAATAAGCATTTGTGAAAATTTTAGTTGTTCAGGAATCCGACTGGTTGGAGAGAAACCCTCACCAGCAGCATCACCTGATGGAGAGAATGGCCGAGCGTGGCCACCAGATAAAGGTCATTGACTATCCCATCGACTGGCCAAGCGATGATGACACCGGCCTGATATACCACAAGGAAGTCTATGAGAATGTAAGTAAAATCAAGGAAAACACTCACATCCAAGTCATAAGACCGGAATTCATCAAAATCAAGGGCCTTAACTATGCAACACTTTTCTTTACTCACAAACTTGAAATAGAGCATCAGATTGAAGAGTTTAAACCTGACGTTATTCTCGCATTGGGGATATTGAACTCATACAATGCATCAAGACTCGCTAAAAAGCATGGCATTCCATTCGTATACTACTTCATTGATGTCATATATGCACTGATTCCTGAAAAGGCATTCCAGAAGCTTGGACAGTTTTTCACTGAAAAAACCATCAGAAATGCCGATCTTGTCATTACAATAAACAAGAAACTGTCGGAATTCGCATATTCCGTTGGCGCTAAGGAAAACTCAACAATACTGATTGATGCCGGAATAGACCTTTCAAGCTATGATCCTGATTTGGATGACTCACGAATACGTGAGGAATATGGCATAGCTAGTGATGACATTGTCCTTTTCTTTATGGGTTGGATATATGAGTTTGCAGGAATGAAGGAGCTTGCACGGGCACTTGGTAAGGCTAAGGATAAGTATCCAAACTATAAGATACTTGTTGTCGGTGACGGAGACGCATATGATGAGATGTGTGAAATCCGTGACGATTATGACATGGCAGACCAGTTGATTTTAACTGGAAAGCAGCCATTTGAAAAGATTCCTGAATTTCTGGCCTCTGCCGACTTTTGCCTATTGCCTGCACACATTGACGAGCCGATAATGCAGGATATAGTGCCGATAAAGATTTACGAATATCTGGCTATGAAAAAGGTTGTAATCGCAACCGAACTGCCGGGCCTTTCAAAGGAATTCGGATACGGTCATGGAATAGAATACATTCAGGAGGCCTCTGAGGTTTTGGATAAGGTCAGTGAAATTCTTGAAAACAATCTGTATGATGGGATTGCCCAAAATGCCCGTGAATATGTCAAATCAAACGATTGGGAAGTCATTACTGATAAGTTTGAAGATTCCATGAAAAAGTTATTGTAAACTTCATTACAACGATAATAATTTATATTTTCTTTAAATCTTGTTTTATACTTGTTTTAATTTAATTTAATCTGTTTTTCATTATTTTTTTATTAATATATTCTTGGATTAATTATTTTGCATTAATTTTATGAATTTTTAGAAAACTTATTTAATAACTTCATGAATATATATTCTTATCGATAAATTACATTGGGGTTTATATAAATGGAAAAGAAAATTAAAGTTATAATCTTACTATTAGTTGTTTTGGTTGTAGCGGGAGTTGCTACACACCTGTTTTTAACACCTTCGACTGTAGAAACTGTGGGATCAAAAAATGTCACAGACATGATTGGCCGGGATGTTGAAATCCCAGCATCTGTCAGCAATGTGGTGGCCACCAGCCCTCCAATGACTACCGTATTGTATATGATTGCACCGGACAAGCTTAAAGCCGTCAACTTCCAGTGGACAGATGATGAGATGAAATATGTTCCAAGTCAATACCAGAACCTGCCGGTTGTAGGCGGATGGTACGGTACACAGGACGGAAGCTATGAGGAATTCATCGCATCAGAACCGGACATTGTAATAGAATCAATTGATGAGGGCGGTGACGGTGACGCATCAACAGTCAAGGAACATCAGGATAAATTCGGATCAATACCTGTAATTGCAGTCAAGGACACAACCAGCGTTGAAAAGATTGGAGAGTCAATAACATTCATGGGAGAGGTTGTGGGAGCACAGGACAAGGCAAAAGAGCTCAATGACTTCAATGATAGATACCTGAAGATAATCAAGGACAAGTCATCCAAATTAACAGATAGCAATAAAAAGACAGTCTACTATGCTCAGGGAGATGACGGACTTCAAACCAATCCTTCACATTCCACACACGGTCAGCTTATCGACCTTGTAGGTGGAGTGAACGTTGCAGATTCAGTTGCTCAGGGAAACACAACCAGCGGCGTGCAGGTGTCAATCGAACAGGTGATAAGCTGGAATCCTGATGTAATAATCACTAACGATCCGGAATTCTATGCAAGCGTTTATGATAATCCGAACTGGAACAAGCTTGATGCGGTCAAAAACAAGGAAGTCTATCTGTCTCCACAATCACCGTTCAAATGGTTCGACAGACCTGTTGGAGCAAACATGATTATCGGAGCGCCATGGACTGCAAAGGCAATTTATCCGGATGACTACCAGGACATCAACATGGTTGATGCAACAAAAGAATTCTACTCAAACTTCTATCACTATGATTTAAGTGATGATGAGGCAAAACAGATTCTTCTCGATTCAGGCTTAAAGGAATCTAATCTATAAAAAAAGGGATTTAAATGGATAAGGATACACGGGAGATTATAAGCATTGTACTTTTAATCTTTCTTCCAATTATCATATTTTTTGCTTCATTTCTCATTGGAAGATATCCGATCAGCCCGATTGATGTCATCAATACGATTTTATCCCCAATATTCCCTCAGCTTGAGGTTTCACCAACAGTAACAACAATAGTCTTTGAAATAAGACTTCCAAGAATCATCGGAGCAATAGTTGTAGGAGCATGCCTTGCAATTTCCGGTGCTGCATTCCAGTCAATATTCAAAAACCCTCTTGTCTCCTCTGACCTGTTGGGAGTGTCAAACGGTGCAGGATTCGGTGCAGCTCTTGGAATACTTTTAAGCGGAGCCAATATAATAACACAGATTTTCGCATTTATCTTCGGTTTGATATCAGTTTCCGCAACCTATCTCATATCAAAATCATACAAGGCCGGAGGAATACTTGTGCTGGTGCTTTCAGGAGTTGCAATATCAGCATTCTTCAATTCGCTGATATCTGCAATCAAATTTATTGCAGATCCTGATGATAAACTCCCTGAAATCGTCTACTGGCTTATGGGCTCACTTGCATCAATCAATATGGATAAACTGTTGATGATAGCAATACCTGTAATAATTGGACTTATCATACTGCTCGTTTTAAGATGGCACATGAACCTGCTTGCCATGGGCGATGAGGAGGCACAGTCCCTAGGCTTAAATCCCTCAAGAATAAGACTGCTGATAATTGCAGGATGCACACTACTTACATCTGCCGCAGTATCTATAAGCGGTATTGTCGGCTGGATTGGATTAATCATACCGCACATGTCCCGTATGATAGTGGGGCCTGACAACAGGGTATTGCTTCCGGCATCACTCAGTCTGGGTGCAAGTTTCCTCTTGCTAATTGACAACATTTCACGTGCAGTGATAGCCATTGAAATCCCAATAGGAATACTTACGGCAATAATTGGAGTTCCAATATTTTTATACTTACTTAAGAGAGGTTATTCAGAATGGTCATAGAAAACAAACTGTTTGAAGCAAAAAACATCTCCTTCGACTATGACGGGGATGAAATATTTTCAAATATCAGTTTTTCCATTGATAAGGGTGATGTGTTATGCATTCTAGGGCCAAACGGAACCGGAAAAACCACTCTGATAAAATGCCTTAACGGCTTGCATGACATCAGCTCAGGTGAAATACTCATCAATGGTGAAAACATCACGAAACTCTCATTCAGGCAGATTTCAAAACATGTCGGTTATATTCCTCAGGCACATGTTCCATCATTTCCATTCAAGGTATTTGATGTGGTGCTGATGGGAAGGGCACCATACCTTAACCTGACAGATTCCCCAAAAGAAGATGACAAAAGGATAGCACTTGAATCATTGAAAATATTGGGAATTGAAGATTTAAAGGACAAGGAATACACCAACCTAAGCGGTGGTGAAAGACAACTTGTATTTCTTGCAAGGGTGTTGTGCCAAAAGCCGGATATATTAATCTTGGATGAGCCGACATCCCATTTGGATTTCGGAAATCAGATAAAGCTTTTGGAAATAATTGACAACCTCTCAAAATCTGGTCTTTCAATCATAATGTCATCACATTTTCCGGATCATGCTTTTTTAAGTTCAACAAAAGTGGCAATCATGAAAGACGGAGGATTCATTGATTTTGGAACTCCCGATGATGTGGTGACAGAGGAAAATTTGCGAAAGGCATATTCCATTGATGTTAGGCTGATGGATTTGGGTGGCAAAAGAAAGGTTTGTGTACCATTAAAGACAAACTTAAAATTAGACTTATAGGTGATAACTATGAATGAAAAGGATTATGAGGATCAGCTGGCAAAGGCTGGAGAATTTCATGGACATATCTGTGGTGGAATCGCAATCGGAACAAAACTTGCAATGTACGGTCTGGAACTGCTTGGAATGCCATTAAATGAAAGGCATAAAAACCTGATTGTATTTCTTGAAATCGACAGGTGCATGTCTGATGCTGTACAGTCAGTTACAGGATGTTCCATGGGTAAAAGAACACTGAAACAGATGTATTATGGAAAATTCGCAGCCACTTTCATGAATCAGGACACTGGTGAGGCATTAAGAATCACAGATGCCGATGCAAACAAGAAATTCAAGGATGAGGAAACAAAGGAGGAAATGATTGCACGTTTCAGACGCACACCTCCTGAGGAACTCTTCAAGGTTGACAGGGTTAAAATTGAATTGGGTCCGGGCGATATGCCGGGTAAACCTTACACCACTGTCTTCTGTTCAGTCTGTGGCGAAAAGGTGTCTGACGGCAGGCATAAGTTGATTGGTGGAAAGCCAGTTTGCAGGTCATGTGCGGAAGGTTCTTATTATGAATTAATTGAAGAATAATTTACATTGTATTTTATTTTTCTTTTAATTTTATCTATTTTTTCATATTTTTCAAAATTTAATCTTTGTTTTTAGTTTAACTAATTTTAATTCTTATTTTATTAATTTAGGAAATTTTTATTACTTAAATTTATTTTTAAATTATTCATTACGATATGTTTATATATTCATGTTGTTTAATATTTAATTAGATAAGGGATAAGGTTGAAAAGATGGACTTGATTGGAGGATACTTATTAATACTGTTGGTCTTATTCGCTGCCAATATTTCCTTGATTTTTGGAAATTACAGGTTAAACAACATCAAACTGATAATGGCATCATTGATGTTTTCAGTCATGACATTCCTTTTAATATACGCTTCAGGTTATCTGGAAATTCAACAAATCTTTTTATTGGATAATTTCAGCTACATATTCCTGGTGATTGCTATTTTAATATTCGCTTCAACAGTTTATTATGTAAAAACAGATAACTTTAAATTACCGTTATATGTAGTGTCTGCTGTATATTTCATGTCTGTGGTGCTGTTTGCATCCCAATCAACTCTTGATATTTCTAGCACAGTATCATATTCCTTATTCGTTTTTTTAATAATGTTTATTGTTTATCAGCTTACAAAATTATTGCGTCATGCAAAACGACAATACTCAGTAATTGTAGGCGAATACATGTCACTGTCTTCAATATTGATGTTTATTTTTGCATTGACCTACAATTCAACAAGAAACCTGGATTACACAATGTTTAGTCCGTTTCTAATTTTAACTCCAACTTATCAGCTGATTTATGTCATAATTGGAATCATTGTTGTTTTGGTGGTGGGCGTTGTTATAAATGATAATAAAGGAGGAAATTCATGATAATTCAGGGAACTGAAACACTGACCTCATTGATTCATATAATTTCCGAAAGTCTTCTGACTCCGGTTATAGTCTTGCTTGTAATTGGAATAGTTATAGTTATTTTATCTTTCGGAGGATTGATCAATGAATTCATTTCAAGAAAATCCATAAGTTCAAGAGATTTGGAGGATTTGGTAAGAAGAGTTTCATTTTCATCCAATGTAGACCAGATGAAAGAGGAAGTAAGTAACAGCAATTTGTTCGATTATCAAAAGGAAGTTCTAACAAGAATAGCAGACAACCATGACATCGGACCTGATGCAAGAAAAGCACTTGCAAGCGAACTGATTTCCGCAGAGGAGACAAGACTAATCAAAAAAACCAATAAGACTGATATTCTTGTTTGTGTAGGTCCAAGTTTAGGACTGCTCGGTACCTTAATACCACTGGGACCAGGACTTGCAGCACTTGGAACCGGGGACATTGCAACACTTGCACAATCCCTAACAATTGCATTCGACACCACAGTTACCGGTTTGACCATAGGAGCCATTGCATTTTTAATTTCAAAATACAAAAAGCAATGGTATGAAGCCGAACTGATTGATGTTGAAACTGTTGCTGAAGCGGAACTTGAAACTATTAACAGATGGTGAAAATCATGCTTAGAAAAAGAAGAAGGATTTCAGAATCCGTAGATGATGATCCGATGAGCGGATTGAATAACCTTTCAGATGCAATGCTCGTACTGGCATTGGGGTTTTTAATCTTTGCAATCATGGCATTATCTGCAAATCCAGATATGATAACACAATCCCAATCCACACAGGACGTTTCAACAGCAGAAACATTTTCCCAAAACTACACTGATGCTGGAGGGCTTGAAGACAGCGGCTACAGTGAAGTCGGAAAGGTATATGAAGACCCGACCACAGGTGAGCTTGTGATGGTATCGGGTTAAAAATTATGGGAGTTTCCAACTCCTTTTTCACTATTTTTTTATAACAATATTGTATATCTTTGAAATATTGATTTGAGACTGTAAAATTGCTTTTATCCGTAACTGATTGTTTTATATGCTTTAAAAGTTAATATACTTTATGATTTTGAAGAAATTGGCTTTGTTAATAATTGGATTTTTTGTATTTCTTTTTTCAGTTGAGGATTTTAAAAGATTTTTTACTGATGATAGTGGAGGTTTGGTATTGTCATTTGACGGTATCGAGTTTCCCGATGCTGATTGGTTGGAGTATAAATTATTGAGGGTTGATAAGTCAGTTGGGTCAATTGATCCTCAAGATTTGCCGGATGAGTTTTGCGATGAGGCTTGCAGATTGGTTGATGAATTTTACAGAAAAACCGTTAATGAGGAAGTTGAATGGATGCTGTACTTTGATTATACAACTGGAGAAGTGATATACAGTTGGAAAGGTGAGGAAGATAAAACTGGTGGGCAATATGATCGAATTCATCTTAAAGAGCGATATATTGCTTCGTTGCATAATCATCCGAAAAATTATTATTCTTTTCCATCTTCTGATAATTTTGATATTCTAAGCAATGAATTTGAAGACTATGAAATTATTATTTCCCCTAATGTTTTTTGGATTGTTGGATTTAGAGGCAATGTTGAAAAAGAGATTAGACAAAAGTTTCAATATCATCTTGCAAAAGATATGAATAGTATTAATGATAAAATTAAATTAATGTATGTTGATGCAGATATTATTAATTCTATGATAGAATTATATATTGGAGATTATCTGTTAAATAATATTGATAAAAATATTAATGAAATCGATTTATTTTTAATTAAAAAGGAGATTCAGTAATGTCTAATAATATAAAAGAACGATTTGGTTATGTGTCCAAATGTAGAGGGATTCCAAAATATCCTGAAGAATTTAAAGTAAATCTTGAAAGACCGGTTTGTGTTTCTGATGAAGATTTACGAAAATGGGAAGAGTCTATTGGACAATTTCTTGAAAAATTGGAATCAGATTATATCTAAATTATTGAGTTGCCCTAACTTATAATGTAGGATGCACAAAATGAGAATATTTTTTAAATTTTCTCTGTGAATTTCAATAAAATAAAATCTTGATTCAAATTTTGTGTTGTAAAAAATTTTGATTTTAGAGAAATTAATGTATCTTTAATTTCATCGATACTTTTATAAATGCATAAAACAAATATTTGATTACTGTTAAAAATTTAACAGTTATAATTACTTTTTTTGGGATAAGTTCCCATATGGATGTGGCCCTCGTGGCTGAACAAAAAGGTGTTATTTATGTATAAATATATTAGAGACGCATGGAAAAACCCAGATGAGTCCTACGTACGTGAACTCATGTGGCAAAGAGCCCCTAAATGGGCAAAACAAGGTGCAGTTCAAAGAATTGAAAGACCAACCAGGCTCGACAGAGCTAGAAGTTTAGGTTACAGAGCTAAAAAAGGTTTCGTTTTAGTTAGAACCAGAGTAAGACGTGGTGGAAGAAGGAAAACCCGTCGTTTCAATGGTCGTAAACCTAAAAGAATGGGTGTAAACAAAATTACTCAAGCTAAATCAATTCAAAGAATTGCAGAAGAACGTGTAGCTAAAAAATACCCTAACATGGAAGTATTAAACTCCTACTGGGTATGGTCTACAGGAAAACATAAATATTATGAAGTAATTTTAGTTGATCCTAACAGTCCTTCTATCGTTAACGATAAAAAAATCAATTGGATCTGTTCCAAAAAACACACTAATAGAGCTCTCAGAGGCTTAACCAGTGCTGGTAACAAAGGACGTGGAATCAAATCTAAAGGAAAAGGCTCAGAACAAGCTAGAAGAAGAAAATTATAATTCTTCTTTTCCTTTTTTTGATAAAAATGATTCATAATATAAAATTCAGAGCTTTCGTTTATGAAAATGAAAGTGTTGATGAGATTTCCGAAGCCATTTTAAACATTCTTCCCGAAGCTGAAATAGAAGCTGAAGAGGCTGAAGGATTACTTGAAGATAAAATACTTATTTTGACAGGTGTTGTTTCTAAAAAACGATACACAAAAGCTTTTTTTAATACACTTCTAGAAAGTGTTGACCTGGATAAGTTAAATGATGATTTGGAGCGCAAAACTGATGAGAAAGGTAACTGGTTTTTAAGATTCGATAAAACTGATGCTCTCGATGAAAAACTAACCGTCCTTGATAAGGGAGATGCGATTCATCTGAAAATTAAGATTGCGGCATATCCTGCAAAAAAACAGATTGCAGTCGATAAGGTGCGTGAAGCGATTTTAAATCATTGAATTAATTTGGCCAGGTTAATTGTGAATTGAAATTTAAGTAAAATTTATTTTATTGTTTTTCCAATATAATAGTAAGGTGAAAATAATGGAAAAACAGAGTTATTTTTTAATAATCTTGTTGGTTGCATTTGTAATATGCATGGGAGTGTTCTGGTTCCAGTTCAACAACGATGTTTCCACATTCATAATCCTCAATGAAACAGAAGTTCAGGAAAACGGATCATTTTCAGGAATGCTTATGGATGCATACAGCAATGGTGTTGCCAATCAAACAATAACCTTCCACAAGCCAGGCTATCAGATGGGGACAATAGTTGATGCCCAAACCGATGAAAAAGGTGAGTTTACAATTACCAATGTGGAGTATTTGCCTGATGCAGGGGATGAGAACTATTATGGTGATTTCACATTTGCCGGAAATGGTAAATATAAGGGATGCAGTTATGAGGGAAATGTCACTGTAGTTCCTAATTAATTTTATTAATGATGAAAATCTAAAATAGATGTAATAAATACATTACATTAAGGTCATCATATGGAAAATAGAATAAGGGAATTGAGGCAAAAAAACAATATTTCACAAATGGAACTGTCTAAAATTACTGGAATTTCACTTGAAGACTTGATTGCGATAGAAAATAATCAAATCGAAGTCACCCTTCTTGATGCAAATCGAATCGCCAGGGCATTAAATCAAAAATTCATTGCAGATGTATTTCTATTGGATGAACTGAAACATGATTTTTAATTTAAATAATTTAATTTGATTATTAATTAAAGATACAACATAACCAGTTGGATTAAGAATATCATATCAAAACAAAATAGTTAAATATGGTGAAGAACATATAATTATTTTTATAAAAAAATCAAGGGTCCGTAGCTCAGTCTGGCAGAGCGCTTGGCTCTTAACCTTGATGTCGCGGGTTCAATTCCCGTCGGACCCATTCCATTACTTTTTTTAAAATGTAAAATATGACTTATAATAACACAATGTTTAATTTTAATGATTTTACTTTCTTGAAACTTAAATTCAAAGAAATTAACATAAGTATTTGCTTTTATTCTATAAATAAATCAAAAAATTGATTCCTTAAATTCACATGTTAAAAATAGCTATTTATATATAACTTAAAAAATGAAATTAATAATTAATTATAATTGGAGAGAGTTTATATGAAAACTCATGCGAAAGTTGTATCATTTATGTTCTCTCTACACTACTTTTTTTTAGAACTAATAATAATTAAATATTTTCATCCAGCATTCATTAATCATTTTTTTGACGAATTCACCTATACCAAACCATAAACTCGGAATAGGGGACAAGCTCCTATTCCTCGAACCTTGACGAACTTACTATTGTTAAGTCTATAGTATAGGCCTTTCGCTATCGTTCAAGGCATCCAGTTCGACCTAAAGCTCGGACTGCATATAATGGTGGTGCTGTTTAAATAAAACTACTTTTTTCATTGATGACTTACGGAACCGGCAGGAAATGGTCGTTTCCTCACTATAGTTTATGTTCGCCAAGTCTATTCACCCAGGCCTCCCCTCCACGCCTCCGCTAACGCTCCAGCGTGGGAGTCGGCCTGGGCGAATTGGCTCGCTTAATAACATGGCTATGGTTAGGTTGCTATTTCCAGAATTAATTAACTACAAAAAAATTCGCAATTTTTATCTTAATCGTGCAAGAATACCACGACCTCTTTTTAGGTCGTGGATGAATTG
>NZ_CAMJUE010000004.1 GCF_946408925.1 uncultured Methanobrevibacter sp. | reverse complement strand
AAACACTAAAAACACTAGGAAAATGGATAAAAAGAAAAAACAACCGCATAAAAGACGCATACCACAAATTAAGCCACTACCTAGTCAAAAAATACGACCTAATCTGTATGGAAACACTAGACATACGCGAAATGTTCGAACAAACCGATTATAGCAAAAAACTACAAAATATCAGCTGGTACAAGTTATTGGAAATGATCAAATACAAATGCCAATGGTACGATAAAATATTCATCCAAATAAGCCAATGGCACCCATCCAGCAAAAACTGTAACGTATGCGGATACTACAACAAAGATCTAGGCGACGAAAAAAAATGGACCTGTCCACACTGCAAAACACAACACGACAGAGACATAAACGCAGCAAAAAACATCAAACAAGAAGGATTCAGACTTCTTAAAGAAAAAAATAAAATGAACCTCAGGGACTGGGGGGATAGCACGGTAATACTACTTTCGTGGGAAAGTACCAGCCCGTGAAGTAAGAATCCTCGACCTCTTCCAATGTCGAGGTAGTTCAATTTGATTTAGAAAGATATTAATTATTAAAAAAAAGAATTTAAAAAGGAACAAAACGTTGTTTCCTTCTTATTTTCTGTAATTCTTTTTCTTTTTGAGTTAATGGTTTATTTAAGTTATTTAAAAAATATTCTCCATATTTACCTATTAATTCAGGAGTATCTCCTATTGAAGTTGCCATAATATCAACACCATTTAAACTTTTCATATTGAATATAATACAAAATTGAAATGGAACAAATCTTTGCTCTTCCATTTTTTTAGATAATTCTTTTTGTTTTTTGGAAGGCGGATCTAGTATATGATTTAAAAAATCTGTAGCTGCCTTACCCTACAAAATTGGAGTCTCTCCAATTGGAGTAGCCATAATAGTACCTCAATTAAGGTTTTAATTAATATTATGAGCAACAAAATATATAAATGTTTCTTTAGAATAATTTACACATTGCTTTAACTAAATAACATTTATACAAGTAAAGAAAAATGATTTGAAACAAAATATATATCCCATCATTTATAAAATCAGCAAACAGTGACCCCTGTTCGGTTTTCATAATGATTTGGTAGCTGTCACGAATATAACAAACCAAAAAACGTTCAACACTTAAAATTTATCTAAAAAATTCAAAAATTACCAATAAGCAACCCTCTGATTTTTCATTCTTTTAATAATTTCTTTTTTTCTTTTAGTTAATGGTTTTCCAATACTGTTTAAAAAATCAACAGCATCATCACCATACAAAATTGGAGTGTCTCCAATTGGAGTTGCCATAATAGTACCTCCATTTAATCTTTTATAACTAATATAGAACACATAATATATAAATGTTTCTTTAAAATAATTTACAGATTGCTTTAACTAAATAACATTTATACAATTAAAAAATATTGATTTGAAACAACATTTATTTTTCATTATTGATAAAATCAGCAAACAGTGCCCCTTGTTCGGTTTTTCTTATGATTTGATAGCTGTCACGAATATAACAAACTAAAAAACGTCCAGCATCTGTAATCTCATAAAAAATAACTTTTTTGTTGTCCTGGATTTTTTCCTCACCAATAATCAGTCCGTTGTTCTCCATATCCTTAAGAATCGGATAAACACGACTTGCTGAAGATTTTCTAAGTGATCCGACATCAATGAGATTTTCAAAAAATTTATCCAACTGTTTCATTAGCCGGTAGCCATGGATTGGACCGTTTTCCATTATAATCCATAGCATTAAAAAACGAGAGATTCCATTAACGGTATATTGTACAATTTTATCTTTTTTTACTATATCTGAATTTAATTCTGTATCTTTTGAACTCATGGTTTTCCCCAAAATAATTAAATTATGGGAAAAAATGTTCCCATATTTAATATGCTATATAGTAGACTTTTACCTTGACAAATGAAAATCTATACGGTGAGTAGTCCTCATCAGGCATATCCCATCTTCCATCATCAAATTCGGCTCTACTTGTCTTGACCATTGTCCTTCCGGTGAATTTGTTTTTGAAGTAGAATTTCGCTTTGAGGATTTTAGTGTGTTTTGATTTTTTGTGGACTACCTTAACATCCCTGTCATCATCATCGTAAATTGTTCTTAGCTTTATTACATCCCCTTTTTTAAGGGTTGCCTTTTTTGATGTTGATTTTATTGTTTTTGTGTATAGTTTTCCAACAAATATCTTGGATGTTTTCTGTATTTCATATCTGTCATCGTCTGATGTAATTGTTACTTTATGAGCACCCACTTTTAAACTTTTTGTATTGATTTTTGCCACACCATATGCATTTGTCTTTACACTGAAGGTTTTGGCCTTGGAACCTGTTCCAACCTTGATTTTAAGCTTTGCATGACTAGCAGGTATGTCATCATCCAGTCTTTCTTCAATTTTTACTTTAAAATACTTGTTTTTCTTATAGGTCACAGCCACTTGGTCTGCGTCCACTTTGGTTTTGATTTTTGGTTTTATTGTTGCTTCTGTGGTTTTTTTAACATCAGCATTGATGACGGTTTGTTCATTTTTAACTTCTGTAGTATCCAATCCAACTACATTTACGTTATCACTTTCTGACGTCGCCAATTGTACAACATCGCCATCAGCCGCTGATATGACTCCAATACTTAATATTAAAGTCAAACCTATTAAAAAGAGTATTAACAATTTTTTTAAGTTCATTTAAAAGCCTCCAAAGTTAAACATGATTTAAAAAAATCAAGTTTTCTTATCGATAAATATAGTTTATATAATTTTATATATAAATGGAGTGTTAAAAAAATTGATATAACGAACTGTTCGTTCATTATTTTTTCAGAGATGGTGTCCAAAGGTCGAACTCCTTGATGAGTGGAGGTATGCCTGAATCATGGTATGAGTCAAGATAGCCTTCATCTGATCTGATGTTCTCATCGCTTACAGTTGCTGTGTTGAAAAATTCAAGCAGCCCACGATTTCTGATTACTGTATGTTTTGGCTTGAATGTTGATGACCAAATGTAGAATACCTTAAAGACAGTGTCGGGATGGTATCCTCCCCCCAAATCGATTGCCAAAATATCACATGATTGGATGGTTTTAAATACATCAGCTATAACCTCATGCCTGCGAACATCTCCAGAGATGAATGTTACGTTTTCAATACCCTCCATTTCATCTGTGGCTTCGGGGGAATTGTCCAATGCGATTACATTAGTATTTTTATTAATCATCCGGGTTGTGCCTCCAATGTGACATCCCAACTCTATTATAACATCACCGTCACTGATTAAATCAAGAAGGTCGCTTCGGTAATTTTTTATGTCGTAACTTAATTTAATCATAAACTATCCCAGTATTGTTGAGTTTATCTATATGCATGTTTTCAATTTCAAGGTTTTTGAGGTCATCTTCATTTTGTGCAAATGCAAATACTGTATTTCCAAGCATAGCCATGGAACTACCCAAAATATTGGACCTCGAATTAATATAATCAACCAGTTCTTTCACTTCATCTGACATCAGGTTTGTCTCATTGGAAAACCTGCATGAAAAATCAAGAAAATTTCTAAGTGAAGGCTTTTCTTCAAAAAATTCAAGATACTTGAGGCCAATGTCTGAAAGGACCTCATTATGGTGAGGGTCTCGAATGATGCTTGCAGTATCAATCCCTCCGAAAGTTTTCCATCCGATATAAACGTCATGTTTGAAGGATTTTATCTCACCGATTCCGGGAGCTCCGGGCTGGGTTCTTAAAACCATTCCATGACCTGTTTGTGCTATGACATCTCCCAATCCTCCGCCGATATTGACTTCAGCCATATGTGCAATCTGACCGCATAGGCCCCTGGAGTATCCCAAATTTAAAAATTCATTAATTGCCAATGTTAGGCTCAATGCTGAAGCGGCAGATGTTCCAAATCCCGCACCGATCGGAAGCTGGATGTCCTGTGTGATTTTAAAATTAGCGTCGATTTCCATAATTGAGAGGACTTCATCAATAATTGTATTATTTCCCTGATTGATTTCAACCGCAAACTCATCGGCTTTGGAAATAGTTGTCCTAACACCTTTTGAAAGTAAAAATCCGGCACCGCATGATCCGTTTTTAAGGGATATGTCATGGTTTTCTATGGTGAAAAAACCTGTAATGTGGCCCGGTACGAAAACTGAATTTGACATGATATAATATTATGTTTTCAAGTTAATTAAAATTTTTGACAGATATCATGTGCTTTTTAAGGTATCTTAAAAGTGCTTTAACATAAAAAAAGAGGGTAAAATAGAGTATAGTACTCTATTTTATGCATTTAATGGTTTTTGAAAGGTTTTCATTCACGTATTTTACAGTGTATTTGTATTTTTTGCCTTTTTTAAGTTTTTTGATGACATTTTTCTTGATTGTGAATGTTGCAACACCTTTCTTGTTTGTTTTTGCTGTGTATGTTTTTCCCTTGAATTTCAATTTTAACTTTTTGCCTTTGAGGTATTTGCCGTCAACCTTTTTAAGGATAACCCTTATTTTAAGCTTTTTGGCGGATTTTTTGACTTTAAAGTTTTTGATTTGAATTACATGTTTTACTGTTATCTTGCTTGAGACTGTAACGTTTTTGTATTGTGCTGTAACCTTATATGTTTTTGGAATCAGATTGATTTTAAGGCTAGCAACACCATTCTTGTCAGTTTTAACACTGTATGTAACATCATTGACGGTGATGTTGACTGTTTCACCTGCTGCAGGCATGTCATCCTTGGTGAGTTTCACTGTGAATGTTTTCTTATCAAGGTACAATTTTACCAGGTCATTGTTCTGGGACAGCTTGCTTACCGGAACATGTGCTGTGTAGTTCTGGCTGAATCCAGCATACTTGTCATCACCGGTGTATGATACGTTTACCTGATTGTCTCCCTCTTTCAATCCGGTGATTGTGGCTGATCCTGTACCGTTGGTTAACTGTATTTGGGTTTCATTTCCGTTGACGTTGACTGTCACGTTACCTGTTGCATCCTGTGACATGTTGACCTTTACGGTTGCGGTTCCATTCTCATCAACCGTAATGTTTACTGGATTTCCCCTGATTGGAACCTTGTTGACTGTGACAAGAACTGTCCTGTTTACCGGCAGGTATTTTTCTGTCTCATCAAATGTAATGTTTATGTAGGTGCTTCCTGAGGCGATTCCTCTGATTTTACCTTCATTATCCACAGTCACGATACTTGCATTTCCGCTTAGGTATGTTAATGTGCCATCATGGTTAAGTTTTGCATTCAAATCAGTTTCATCATCAATTTTTAAGATAACTGAATCGTTTACATCAATACGTGAAGCAAGCTTATTTACAGTTACTAAGACACTTGTGGAGTTTGCAAGGTACTTGTCGGTTTCCCCGACGCTTAAAGTAATGTTGACTTTACCTCCGATTAAACCGGTAACTGTATTTCCTGAAACGGTTGCAACAGTTGTGTTTAGGGAAATATATTCAATTTCAGCATCACTGTTTGTTTGAGCAACGATTTTAACATTACCATCTGCATCAACTGTCAAAGTGGCATTTTCAACTGTGATGGCAGATGGCAACTTATTGACTGTTACAGTCACGTTTGCTGTTTTTTCAAGGAACCTGCCAGTTTCTTTAACTTTTATGGTAATGTTTACTTTTCCACCGATTAAACCTGTGACATTTTCGCCTGAAACGGTTGCAACAGTTGTGTTTAGGGAAATATATTCAATTTCAGCATCACTATAAAAAACAAGTGAAAATTAAACAGTTAATTTTCAAATAAATTAAACAAATAAATATACCAATAAATGATGACAATTATTTTGACTATTAATGATTATATACATTACTATTTTTCATTAGTTATCATATGATTTTATAGAAAAAGTATAATTTATTTATAATTAATTGAATTAATTAACATAAAAAAAAATTATTACATATCTAAAAATATTATAAAAAATTATTCAAAACTTAAACATAATAAATTTTGAAAAATTTTTTTAAAAAACAATTTAAATTATTCATCAATCCATGCTTTTACTGTATCTTTTGCAGCGGAAACATTTGCACCGGGAATTGACAATCCTTTTTTAATCTCGCCACCGGCACATAGCTTGTCCAAATCTTTTTGACTTGAACCAAAGCCTGATCCCTCGTGTGTTACGAATGGCTTAACAGTTTTACCAGTAAAGTCCAGCTGTTCGAGCTGTGTAAACATCACCATAGGCAGTGTTCCCCACCAGTTTGGAAAACCTATATAGATTGTATCATATGCATCAATATCATCAAGGGTTTCTTTTATTTCAGGTCTTGCATCCTCCTGCTGTTCTTTTTTTGCAACATCAATGCATTTCATGTAATCTGCAGGATATTCAACAGCAGGTTCGACTTTGAATAGGTCTGCACCATCCAGTTCCCGGATGTATTCGGCAATCACTTCTGTGTTTCCCCTCTCTATGTTTTTAAGTTCTCCGCCGAAGTAGTTTTCACCGGCTCTTGAAAAATAAATAACTAAGCTTGACATAATATTAACTCCTTTTTTAAATTATAAGTTTTTTAATATATAAATGTTGTTAATCGCAACAATTAACTGATAAAAAAATAAAGAATAAAATTAATTATTCTTTAATGGAACGGGCGAGTTCTGCACCTTTCTCGAATGCTTCAGCCAAAACATCCTCATCAGGCACGAACAGTACATCCAATGTATCTGTTACGTTAAAGCCCGCTTCTTCAAGGTCACGCTGGAGTTTTGCTATTGCTCCTCCACCCCAACCTTTTGATGAAAAAATCAGTGCATTTTTCTCACTGCCAGTTCCCTTGAAGTTTACACAGTCAAGCCAGTACATCATGTTACCGATGCGAGGGAACGGCTTGTTCATCATGGTAGGTGCACCAAGTGCAATTGCCTTGGAGTCAAGAATGTCTGTGATTACATCATCAGGCCCGTCTTCCTGCATGAAGTACATTTCAACTTCAACGCCTTCGCTCATGATACCTTCCGCAATCTGGTATGCAAGGATTTCTGTTGAGTGGTGCATTGTATCATAGATTACAGTGATTTTGTCTTCACATACACCTGATCCCCATTCGGAGTATTTCTCAACGATTGGTGCAGGGTCCGTCCAGATTTGACCGTGACATGGTGCAATCATTTTGATTTCATTGATAAGGCCAGTGTCTGTAAGCTCCTGAAGTTTCATCCTAAGCATTGGAGAGCCCAGAGTGACCAGGTTAGCATAGTACTTTTGTGCCTGTCTTAAAAGGTATTCCATCGGATAGTCCTTGTCGAATCTTTTGGAATGTGCAACGTGCTGACCGAATGCGTCATTTGAGAATAATATTCCCTCTTCAGCCAGGAATGTGAACATGCTGTCAGGCCAGTGAAGCATCGGTGCTGAAACGAACTTAAGGGTTCTTCCGCCGATATCAAGCTCATCACCGGTTGCAACTGCATTTATTTCCAAATCAGCGAAATTGTGATATTGAGCTTCCAGGAATTTGATACAGTTTGCAGAGGCATAGATTTCAGCATCAGGATTGTACTGCTCAATGGTTTGTCTTAAGAAAGTGGAATGGTCCATTTCGGAGTGGTTTTGTACAAACACGTCAATTTTAAATTCTTTACCTTCCTGCTCAAAGGCATCCTTTACTCTTGCGTCGAACTGTTCAAACATTCCACGGTAAACATTATCAATCAATACGGTTTTTTCTTCACCGAATACCAAATATGCATTGTAGGTGGTTCCTGGAATTCCATATCCATGGAAAGTTCTGCTGTTCCAGTGGATTACGCCAACCCAGTAAACACCGTCAGCCATTTTTACTGCTTTTGCTTTCATAATATAACCTCAAAATTTTTTAAGTTATATAAATTTATATTCAAGGTATTATATAAATTATTATATGAATAAAAGAATCGATTTACATATGCACAGTTTATTCAGTGATGGGGAACTTTTACCCTCCGAACTTGCAAGAAGAGCATTGAAACTTGACCATGAAGTCATTGCAATCACAGACCATGTTGACTGGTCAAATGTGGACACCATACCTGCAATTCAGGATGCTATTGATGATATCAATGCAAACTGGGACATAACCGTTGTTTTGGGCGCTGAGGTAACCCACGCACCGTGCGAATCAATTGACGGTATTGCAAAAAGGGCAAAGGATCTTGGTGCAGAGATTGTTGTAGTGCATGGTGAAACCCTGAATGAGCCTGTTACTCCCGGAACAAACCGTGCTGCAGTTGAGTCAGAACATGTTGATATTTTAGGCCATCCTGGATTGATTACACGTGAAGAGGCTGAAATTGCCCTTGAAAATGATATATATCTTGAAATTTCCGCACGTAAAGGACACTGTCTTGGTAACGGCCATGTTGCAAACATTGCACGTGAAGTGGGAAACAGACTTCTTGTTGATACAGATACCCATTCACCTGATGATTTGATAACCTTTGATAAGTCATACCAAATAGCACTGGGTGCCGGATTAAGTCATGATGAAGCCATGAAGGCGATTGTGGATAATCCCCGTGAGTTGCTTAGAAAAAAAGGAATATTGTAAAATGTGGGATTTAGTGTGAGATTTTTTTGAATTCCACATAATCTTTTGATTTCAACACATCCAAAAAGAACTTCTTTTTTACCGGACCCAACTGGTCAAGAAAGTCCTCATAATATTCACTTGCTTTAATTGCTTCGTAGTCTGATTTAATCAAGTGAAACATTTTAGGCTTAAACTTTAATGGCATGTCCCTTAAAGCAAATCGAGGCCCATTGATTTTATAGGCAAGAAGGTCAAACTTGTATGCATCATACCAGTCATTTTTGATGAAAATCTCCATCAATATCTGACCGGCACGCACTGTGTCAAAAAACTTCTCGTCAACAACATTGGTGATGGACTTCACATGCTTTCTTCTCACATACAAAGGCTCCTTGACAATTGAAATCCTTTCCGATTTAAGAAAAACATAAAAGAAAAAAGGCATGTCCTCAAAAAATATTCCCTCAGGAAATTTTGCACCGATTCTGGTTAAAAACTCCCGGTCGTATATCTTTTGACATACTCCTACCGACAAGTCGAAAATGGATCCTGGAGTGTCCTGAGGTGCAAAAGCACGATTTTCAAAGCTTTCATCATACTGGCTTAAGCTGAACCAGTCATTGGGATAGTACTTTTCACCATCGAAATTTATCATCTGGAAAAATGTCAAATCGGTGCTGAATCTGGTGATTTCACGGTAAGCTGTTTCCAGTGCGTTTTCGAAAAACCAGTCATCAGAATCCAGATACATTACATATTTGCCTTCAGCCACCTTAAGTGCACTGTTTCTTGAAGCACCCGGACCCCGGTTGGATTGGTTTATGATTTTAATCCTTGAATCCGAAAAAGAGTTTATTATATTTAATGTATTGTCGGTTGAACCATCATTTACAATTATCAGTTCAAAATCATCAAATGTCTGTGTCAAAACACTTTCAATTGATTTTTTAATGTAATTTTGAGAATTGTAAACCGGCAGAATTACAGATATTTCAGGCATGATAATAAATATGTAAATAAGGGTTATTAAACCCTTATTTAATTTTGATTTTGGATTTTACATATATGGAATAGTTCCTGTTTTTTGATTTTACAACAACCTTGTGTGTTCCTTTAGACAAGTTTTTAGTGTTGAACTTTGCAACACCGTTCTTGTTGGTTTTAACGGTATAGTCATCGGATTTTTTGCCTGTGAATATTTTGAGTTTTAATTTGAGGTTTTTAACAGCCTTTTTTGTAAACTTATTTTTCACAGTTATTTTAAAGTATTTTGACTTATGATGCTTTACAGTCAGTTTAGGTGCATTGACTATACATTTACAGGGTTTCATATTGAAACCTGAGTAGTCCTCATTTGAATCGGAAGTAATGTATGAGTATTTTGAAATATCCTTATCCTCATCATGTCCCCATAAGGATGAAGGTACTTTAAACGAATACTCCATGTCAATATGACCGAATCTTTTAAGATTTGATAATTTGAGTTTAGCTATTCCGTTTGAATCTGTTTTAAGAGTATAATGCTCCTGCCATGATGAACCGTCATAAATATAAACAGATACTTTTATGTTCTTCATAGGTTTAAGTGATGATTTTTCCACAAGCTTGAATGATGCGACCTGACCTGAAGCATAATATATGTTATGGGGAATGCTGCAGCTCACATCAAATTCGATTGGAGTGTTTTTGACATGAACATTATTTTTTAGGATGTTTTTATATGATGATCCTATTGCTATTGCTCCGTCACCCCATTTGGCGGTGTTGTATTTGAAAACGGAGTTCTGGATTTTGCCGTTGTTCACATTCCATCTAATTGCACCATACTGCTGAGCCTTATTTGAGATGAATTCACATTTGTCAACAAGGCAATTTTTACCGTTGCATTCCAATACATTACTGAATACATTATTATTATTGAATTTGGAGTTAAGAACCTTGGCGTTAGCTCCATTCAATTGAACAGCCTGGACAGTGTTCTTTTCAAAGATACAATTATCAATCACTCCATTTGCACCTTCCCATCCGACACAATCACTGCATTCGGTGAATTTGGAGTTTGACAGTTTACCATCTTTTCCATACCATACAACTGACCATAATTTGTTTTTTATAAATTCACAATTATCTATCTGTCCGTTTACAGCATCCCAATTAACTGAAATGAGATTGTCAATCATAAATTTTGATTTTGATATCAAACCGTTTACACCAGTCCATTCTATGACGGGGTCACCATTATATTGTGCATCAGTTTCTGTAAAGCTGGAATTGATAATTTTACCGTCACTTCCAATCCAACTGATTGCAAAACCATGATTGTTCACGAATGTTGAATCCTGAATTGCACCATTACTGCCCTGCCAGTAAATTATACCGTTCCATCCGTCATTGTCTTCAAAATAGCAGTTTCCAATCACTGTTTTATCACCAATTACACGGATTGCACCTCCATGGTAGATTCCCCTGTTGGAGATGAATTTTGAATCATGAATGAAATTATCCGCACCATTCAGATATAATGCTCCCCCACAGGCGTCATCAACTGAATAATTATCTGATTTAAAAGTATTGTTAATGAATTCACATCCGCTAATTTCAATGGATGAAGATGCATAAATTGCACTGCCCCAATAAGCTTTGTTGTTATAGAATTTAGAATTGATAATTGAACCTTTACCCTTCTTGGAATAGATTGCAGCACCACGGTCATTAGTTAAATAAATGAAAGTGGAATTGATAATCTTAAACTCATCAGATGTCAAATCGAGGGCTCTGCAATGAGACAATTCCTTAGAGACAAATGAAGTGTTGACGATAGTGGCGGACTTTGCTGTGATATTACAGAAATCGTAATAATCAAAATATGAATCTGATGTGAATCGGGAATTTTTAATTACAATATTGTTCGCCGAAACATTCATATAAAGACCGTTCTGATTGTTCTCGAAAGTGCAGTTGTTGATAATTAAGCTGTTGCAGTCACCCACAATCATTAAATTACTGCACATAAAAACAATATCATTGAATTCAACATCCTCACTTACATTAATGAAAGACCCCCGACCACTGCCTATGGTATGATTATTACCATTAACAGTCAAATTAGAAACTTTAACGGTGTTAGAATAATCTCCTGCATGCTGATAATAATCCTTAGTTAATTCCAAGGTGTTGTTGCTTGCATCAATATTATCCTGCAGTTCGGTAAAATTACCTTTTTCAGCTGAAACGCATGACAGCGTCAGCAAGAATAAGATGCCTATTAATAAAAAATATTTTACATTCATAGTAATATTTTTGTTCTATGTATTAATATTCTTTTGCTAAAAAGAGTAATTTTAGAGTAAATTACTTAAAATATATATTTTATCAAAAAAATGACATAAAAATAAAAATTGAATGATTAAATCAATCCAGATGAACCCGTCTGTTTTCCGCTCTGCCATGTTCTTCATAATGAAGCAGAGGATTCATTCCTATTTTTTCAACATCAGGATTGCATTTATAATATTCCTCATTGTCAAAATCAGGTCCTGGATTATAACCTTTCTTAAAACCGGTTGTTAAATAATGATTTACCGGATCCCTGCAATTTTCCGGAATATCATAAGTTTTCACATACCACTCTTCATCGAAATATGGAGAATCATAAATTGAATACAATTTTTTATATTCTTCATCTTCCTCAAATCTACAGCGCCTATGTTCTTTTCTTCCATACATTTCATAATGAAGTAAAGGATTAAAATCGGCAGATTTAACATCCCCATTCAGTTCATGATATTCAAAAGAGTCAAAATTAGGACCAGGATTATAGCGCTTTGAATATCCTACCATCATATAATGAAAAACAGGATCAGTATTATCCAGAATATGATACTTATTTTTATACCATTCTTCATCGTAAAATTCGGAATGTGAAATTCTAAAGTAGTGTTTGACCTTTGGAAAAACATAATTGAATTTTCTGTTAATAAACTGATAGAATTTATTCCTTTTTCGCATGTACAATAAGTTTAAAATATTTTTCAACTGAAGATAAACGGTTTCACCCGAAATAACAAACACCTGACTGTGATGTTTCTTTAATAAATCTCTATCTTCTTTATTGCATGTGAAAACAAAATCATAATCATTTATAGACTTAATCCAATTGTCAACATTGTCATGAACAAGAGCGATTTTAATCATGGAATCAGTGTGATTTAAATTATTAAAATCAAACATGCAATCATCAGAAACAATAATATCATCAGAAAAGTATTCATTATTTCTAACAGAAACGCGCAGTTTGAATTTCTTAATCAAAACACTGTAATTATCTTTTTCAATGGTTTCATAATATCTTAACTCATCCGAATTACAGAATTTTTTTAATAAATCATTATCTTTTGTAAAATAGGAAATATTAAACGATTGATATACTCTTTTAAAGTCATATTCAAGTAAATCATATGTAAATAGATAATGAGATATTTTTTGCTCATTTAAATACTTTTTAATAGCATTATCATGAATATTAAATAACCTTCTCTTTAAAATTTCAACGAACTTATTAACGATAAAAATCACCAACTTACTATAATATATTAACTGTTCATTACTTATATTATTATCTCAAGATTAGATGCTCTGTCAAGTTAGTGAATTTTAGAAATAATGGATTCCTCTCAATCTTTTGTTTTAGTTTATTAAACACTATAAAAACATGAACATTAACTCACTGCAATTATATTATAATAATCTATAATAATAAAAATTTATTTAAATTTTCAAAAAAAAATCGATTAAAGTCCATTAAAATCACATTCACCATGCTTGAATTTAATCATGACCTTCTTAACAGATTCTTCAAAATTTTGAGAAAGAATTAACTCATCTTCAATATATTGCATTACATCAAAAATATGATTATAAAATTCTTTCTTTTCATCATCCGACAAAATATTCACCTCAGTTTTTTGTTTAAATAACCAATAAAGGTCATATATTAAAACAGATTGAATATATTTGGGTACATGATTATAAATTTCAGAAGAATAATTAATTAACTCTTTAAAATATATTTCCATTCGTAAAGAAAAATATTCTTTTTGAGTTTTTTTAGTATCTATTGTTGAATTTAATTCCTCTCTTTTACGATATAAATATTTTACATTGCCTAAAACACCAAATTTGCCTTTATTCAATATAGTTTTATTTAAAAGTAATGAATCTTCAGATATTACTAATCTTGAATCAAATTTTTCATGTAAAGAATCACTTCTTATAAATGACGCATTAATTGCAACTTGGGGAAAATCATATTCTGATTCAATATCAACTATTCTGTTTTTTGTATATTTTTCACTGTTTGGTGCAGGACCATTTAAAGCTCCAAAAAAGTATCGTGGAATTGTAATAACATCAATTTCTTCACCAAATTTAATAAAATGACAATAAACTTCTTTTAATGTGTTTAATTCTAATTTATCATCACTATCTAAAAAATTCAAATATTTTCCTTTAGCATAATTTAAACCATTATTTCTAGCATTTGCCTGACCTTTATTTTCTTGATAAATATATACGAAATTATTAGGATATTTCTCCATATACTCTTCACATATTTTTTTACTGTTATCCGTACTTCCATCATCAATTAAGATTATTTGAATTTTATCCAATGGAAAACTTTGGTTAATAATAGAATCTAATGCATCTTTTAAATAAAGTTCTGTATTATACAAGGCAATTATAACAGAAAAAATGAATTGATAATCGTTATCATTCTCAATTAAACGGTTTATAAAAATATCCAAATCTGATTTTAAATTATCCAATTCAATATTTAAGTTTTTTAGCTCACATTCATAATCATTAATCTTTTCAGATAATGACAAATAATTATTTTTATAAAATTTATATGAATTACTTTTATTTAAAATTTTTTCAAAAGACATTAAAACACACTCATTCAATTTATTTTTTCATATAAATGACTGACACCTTTATGATAAATCCTAGTATAATTTTCAAATTTAACTTTTTCACCTAAAATAATATAATCACTTCCACATGAATCAAATTTAGAAAGTGGATATTGCTTAGTATCAATAGTTTGTGTAGGAACATTCAAAAACCAAGAATAATATCTATGAAAACGATCAGCAGTAATATTTTTATCCATATAATGAGAATCATGCTTCATTAAAAATGAGGTAGTACTTTGATAATCATTATATCCGTCATAATACTCCTTTTCAAAATTATGATTAATTGTTGAAAATGCATTAAACATTAAAGATATAATTAATAATATTAAAATCGTTTTCACAACAGTATTTTTATTCAAACCAATTTTTTTGTCAGTTAAATTAATTTTAAAAAAGTTTAAAATATTTTCAAATGAATAAACCAAAAAATAACAAATTGGAACAAATAATGGCATGAAATATCTCTCCATTTTTATATTAATATAAGAAATAAATATTAAATAAAAAACAAACCATGCAAACATAATTATTGATAATCCATTGCTCTTATTTAAAGAATATCTCTTAACAAATGAAGAATATATTAAAAAATCTAAGAAGAATAATATTTCAGAATACATATAATTTATTTTAAAAGATATGCATCCCATTACAAAAAATATAATTAATAAAACGCTTAAAATTAGGTCAAATTTATTTGATTTAAAATTAAATTTCCCAGCATTATTATTTTTTCCGCTTTTGATGAAATTAACAAATTTTAATATAAAACCAAAACAAATCATACCTAAAGAAATATATGCAAAGATTATATTAAAACCATTCAATTTACCTAAAACCAATTGAGGAATTAATTTAATATAAAATAAAGAATCTTCATTATAATAATAATCCCATGAAATATGACTACTATAATTTCCCATTGAAGATTTTACTCCATTAATAATCAAAAAATCAAGATTAAAAATGAAATAATGATAAGCAACAATTATTCCTACAATAATAACTGAAATAATACTTGAAACAATGATAAATTTAAATTGCCTACTTTTTAAAAAAGAAGTAACAATTTTTAGAAATTTATTCTTATCGGTTAATGCATACATGAAAATATTGATTATATCATACTTATAAAAAAAATACAGAAACATTAAAGGCAACATAAAACCAACTGTAGGTCTTGTAAATATTCCAAAAATAAATAATGGAAAAGCCACTAAATAATATTTACAATTTTTATCCACTGCCAATAGTGTAAATATTAAAATCCAAATAGAAATTGCTACAGCAGGTAAATCCAACATTCCCGAAGCCATATGATAAAGAACTATCGGTAAAGTTAAATATAAAATCGCACCAATTAAAGACAAGAAAGAATCAAATCTTTTTTTAAATAATAAATATAGTCCAATACTCCCCATAAACTCAAATCCGCCAGTTACAAGTAAAATAGGTGTAGGAGATACATGCCATATTCTAAATAACATTCCTGTTAAAAAGCATATTACTGGTGAAGAGTACAAATATCCTACACCACCAATATCATTCAAATTTAAACCTGCATAGTATAATGCATTACATAAATAAATAATAACATCTGAGTCTGGAATTCCTATTTTTTTATATCCAAAAATTTTTATAGAAATTAATAATAAAGAAAAAACTAAAACAATCAACAAGTATATAGAATCATTCTTATCAATATTTAAATCATTAAGAAACTTCTTAAAAATCATTTTATTCAACCTTAACTTTCAACAACATTAACAAAAGTAGTCATTGTATTTTCAACACTTGAAATATTTTTCACATCATCCTGTGCTTTTTTTCTAATTTCAAACAGTTCTTCATTAGATATCTTTGATATTTCATTAATTTTTTTAGCAAATAATTCTGGATTTTCAGGTTCAGTAATAAAACCATTTTCCCCATCTTTAATAATTTCAGGAATTGCAGAAACCTTTGTGGTTAAAATTGGCAGACCTACTGCCATAGCTTCAAAAATTACTGTAGGAAAACCATCCATATCCCCATTTTCAGCTATTTTACATGGTGAAACTAATAAATCAGCCTCTTTCAATATATTTTTTACTTCATTTGGAGGCAGTTCCCCTTTAATAGAAATATTATTACAGTTTAGTTCATCTATTTGATTTTGAAGATCATCCTTTAAATCGCCAAATCCATAAATTGAAAACTCATAATTTTCATTTTCAAGTATTTTAGCGGCATTGATTAAAACATCCAATCCCTTCTTTTCAACAAAACGGGAAACTGAAACTATATTTTTAATTTTATTATCACTTATTTTTATATTTTCCAACTCGTAACCGGTCGCCTGTTTAGTTATAATTATCTTTCTTTCATCAACACCTCTTTCAATAAGATAATTTTTATGAAACTCACTTAAGGTAAAAACCGCTTTACAAAATTTAGATTCAGAAATTTCTTTAACTTTATTTCGTTTATCGTTTACTCTTGCAAAAATATCCACTGCGTGTGCAAATACCGTGAAGGGAATTTTTAATTTTTCAGCAACAACATAAGTGAAATTTGTACACATTGGATAGACGAAATGAGTGTGGATAAAATCGATTTCATTTTCAACAAGTAATTTCTCCAATTGCGATTCATCATCAAATTTAATAGTTTTTACCTGAAAGTCTAAATTAACTGGTTTATCTGAATCCTGCCATTTAAAAACAGTTACATCATAATTATGTTCTTTAAGCCATTTTATTTCATTAACTACAAAAGTTTCTGAATGAACTGGAAAACTGTATAATACATAAGCAATTTTCTTATTTTTAAGGTCACTGATTTTAATTAAATCATTTGATATATTATCCAATCTTCCCTGAATAATATTAATATAATCCTGTTGTCTATTAATTTTATTCTCTAAATTAGAAATTTCATGAGTTTTTAATTCCTTATTCTTATTTAATAATAATTCATAATTTTCTTTATAAAATTTATAACTATTACTTTTTGATAAAATTAAATTTAAAATTCTTTCTTTAAGACTCATTATTTCACCCACTATTTAATCATCTTCCAAATATTTACTGTTTTGTGCAATAAAAAATTATATCTCCGGAACCAAAACCATATCTTTCGGAATCTCTGAAAAATGAAGAATCAATATCAAAGACTTCAACAGTGAATCCTACTTTTTCTAATTTTTCTTTAAAATCTCTTCCATACATTCGTAAGTGATCTTCTTGTCCATAGTATTTTTTTCTCAGCTCAGGAGTATTATATTCTTCTTTTTCCAATGTTTCATAACTGTTTAAATCCAAAGGAACCATTATAATAACTCCGCTTTTTTCATTAACTGGTTTTATAACCCTATGCAATTCTTTCATTGCTTTTTCATCATCAGGCACATGTTCTAAAACATGATTGCAAATAATTAAATTAAAATAATCATCATCATATGGTATATTTTGAATATCAATGATTTCCTTAACACATGGGGATTTGACTATATCTCCCGTATAATACTCAATATTGTTCAAATTTTCAAAGATATTGAAAAAGGATTCTTCAGGGGCGAAATGCAATAATTTAATATTTTTATTTAAATCAAATTTATTTTTTATGAAAAAATATAAAAATCGATGCCTTTCTAAAGAATTGCAAATCGGACATCTTGCATCTTTCCTATAGTTTACGCCACCTGCGATAAAAATGGGAGTTGTATGATTACAAATCGGACAAATTTTCATCTCATTTTTTCCATTAGAAAAGTACTCATAAACACTTTCCATTGTAATATCAAACATTTCCTTATTTACACTAACCATTTTAAAAATATGATCCCACGCAACAGCGTTTGATTTGTCCTCATAGTTATTCTCATAATAATTTTTATAAAATTCATAGCTATTGCTTTTTGACAAAATTTTATCGTAAACTTTTTCTTTAAGACTCATTAACATCAACTTCATTATTTAAAAAATACCATTTTCCATATTAGTCAAGCTTTCAATTATTTTTTCAACTCTATTATCAAATGTATGATTTTTTATCACAATTTCTCTGCCTTTTAATGCTTTATTAATCCTTTCTTCCTCATGAGACAAATAATATGTTATTTTTTCATCTAAATCTGCACTATCTTCATATGTGACTATATTTCCTTCAAATATATTATCGACTTCCTGCATGTTATCAGAGATGATAAAAGCTCCGCAAGCAAGTGCATCGAATAATCGATTAGATAAAAAGCCTTTTTCTTTCATGTCATCCCAATGGTCATTTAATAAAATTTTACAGGAAGAATAATACTGATTTAACATTTCATTTGGGATAAACTCATCTTTTAGATATTTTTCATCAATGAAACTTTCCCAGCCTAAACCATAAATTGAAACTTCATGGTCTGTTTTAAGTACATCTTTAATTATTTTGCGATAAACCTTACGTGTTGAACCTACAAATAATACCTCATTGCGTTTAAGATTATCATTTTCCTTAGGATAAAAAATATCCAAATCACAGCACTGCAATAATGGCTCAACATTTGTATTTACGCTTTTTCTAATTTGACGAGCATATTTATCTGACGCTATGAAGACAAAATCATACTGTTCATATTCCTCTAATTCAACATCCTCCGGATGGGAAATGTTCCACATTACATTAACGGAATTATAATCCACATTATATTCAGTTAAACCTCTAAGAACAATGACTATTTCATCATCTTTATGATACCAATCTTCCCTTTCATGAATGAAGACATTAAATCCGAGTTTTTCAAAGGATTTTTTAAGTGATTTGGCATAAAAATAATCACCCCATGCATGACTTCCCTTTGGATTAGGGCTTTTAATAGAAACTGTTAAATCGGAAAATTCTCCATTTTTTAGTTTATTTAAAATGTTTCTTTTATTATCCATGCCCAATTCTTTTTTTAATTTAATGTTTTCAAGTTGAAGATTGAAATTTCTTTTTTTAAGTTTTTTATTTTGATTATTTAAGTTATTATAATTTTTTTTATAAAAGTTATATTGATTACTGAATGATAATAATTTGTTAAAAATTTTCTTTTTCATGAAATCACCTTTAATTTAAATATTCTTTATATAAAATAGATATTAAATCCTCACCCAAATTATTAAAATCATCTAAAACAATACTGTCTTTTGAAGATTGAGATTTAGATATTAAAATATCATAAAATGAAGCATCTGCATCTTCAAAACCTTCTTCTAAAATTAAAATTTTAATAACATTTCCCCTAACCTTGATATCAGTTAAATCACAGTTATCTGTAAAAGAAATGATAACATCAACATCCATAGAAATTTCAACATCCTTTAAATTATCCGTTACACTCATATTAAATTCATTTTGGATACAGAATTTGGATAAATTATCAATATAGTCATTATTTTCTGATATAATTAAGAATTCTAATTTTTTATCTGTGAAAAAATAATTCTTTTCAATTTTATCCTGGAGTAACTTTTTAAAGAGATACTTATCCCATTTTTGAGAGAATATTTTATAGTTATTCTGATCAATTTTATCTGCAACAGATCCATGATGGAAAAGTAACGCTGAAGATGCAAACATTGTATCATAACCCGCCTTGTTAACTCTTAAATTAAAATCAACACATTCATATCCACATGAATAATTTTCATCCAATCCATCTAATTTCTCATAAATGGTCTTTTTAACTAATAATGCATCATCTGAAACAAGTAATCTTTTCTTATTAACACTGATATCACTATCAAATATATTTTTAGAAAATTTATTTTGATTATGGGCTTTATAAATACAAACATCATCTAGGGATTCCCTTAAGATATCTCCTGCATTTTGAATTGTGAATGATTTATTTGAATTTTCATAATCCCCAATATAATGATAAATTAATTTAGCACCAACAGATGCAACATTATCATTATAAATCATTGTCCCCATCATTTCATTTAACCAGCCATAAGTAGGCTCTATATTACTATTTAATAATAAAACATATTCTCCGTTGGCAATTTTAACTGCATCATTATTTCCTTTTGCAAATGAGACATTATCCTGATTTTCAATTATATTAATATCCATTTCCAGATTTTTTAAATATTCAACAGATTTGTCTTCGGATGCATTATCAACAACAATTATTTCAAAATTTGAATAATTAGCTTTACTAGTAAAATCATTAAATAAACTTTTTAAATGATGAAAACCGTCTTCATTAGAGATAATAATTGATACCAATGGTTCATGCTCAAATTCATAGTTGGAAAGCAAACTTCGATTTGTATTTAATATTTTATTTACTTCAGGATAATAATTCACTTTCTGCTCTTTTTTCCCATTTTGAATATAGTGTACAAACGGATTTATCTCTTCATTTTCAACAAGCTTTTTATGCTGGTTTCTGTAATATAATGTGTTAAATTCTTTATTTGGATTTTTTCCTTCTTTATAACCTATGGATAAAAAATGATGAATAGGAGTTAAAATATCTGAAAACTCATCACCATACTCATTGACATAAAAAGTCTCATCAAAATCATTTTTAATAATATTATATTCTTCAAAGTACAATTCCATCCAATATTTTTCATGAATCCTATCCATATACTCATCTAAAGGCACAGAGTTTGTAATAGTATTGTAACTGTCACCTATAACATAGTTAACTAAGATATTCTTAACATGCACCGGAGGGTTATTTTTAGTATATCTAATTATTAAATCCCAATCTACAAGACGTTTTAAAGTCTCATCAAAACCCCCGAATTCTTCATATAATGATTTTTTATGCATAAAAGAATTAATATCAATGAAATTTTCTTTTAATAAATTTTTTCTATTAAATTCAGAATTCAATGTATAAGTCATATTTTCCATTCTATAATCGACATGAACATCACAATATGCACAATCAGAATTCCCTAAATTTTTAAGCATAATTTCTAAAAAATTTGAATACCATTGATTGTCTGAATCCAGGTACGCAATAATATTTCCTTCAGATTTTTCTAATGCATAATTCCTGGCAGCTGAAACTCCTTTATGATCAATTTTAAGATACTTAATATTATCAAAATCATGATAAGAATCTTTAATAAACTCTTCTGTTCCGTCATCACTGCCATCATCAACAATCAGCAATTCAAAATTTTTGAAAGTCTGATTTAAAACAGAATTAATAGATTCCGAAATAATATTTTTCCTATTATATGTAGGCATTATAACAGATACAAAATATGAATCTTCTAAATTAATACTCTTTTCTTTGGTTACATTACCTTTAATTAAACGGGATACTTTTCTTAACGGTTTTGTAACCTTCCATGAATTTGAATTTTTTAATATATTAATTTCTTTATTTTTTTCATTAACAATTCTATGACTTTTATTTAATTGATTTAACTCATTAGACAATTTATTTAAAAAACCATTATAAGCAACAAATGACTTTGAAAGATTATTAGACTTATCCATTAGAACTTGTAAAGTTTCAATTAACATATATTGGAAATTTGTTAGTTCACTTCCACCATATTCCTCAGTCATGACAAACTTAGTATAATACCTTTGACTTGCAGCAACATAACCATATATCCTTTCCAATGCATGGCTAACAGTACCATCACCAGGCATAGGTTCAGGAGGAAAATCATCATAATCCCAATCTAAATCAAAAAGAGGCTTTAATGCATCTACTTTTGCCCAAAAACAATTCCCTATAGATAACGGAGGTTCATTTTTACTTATAATTACATTAATATCCATTTTTTCAAGTAATTCTTCAGATAAATCATAGTCTTTAACTATACCTCGACTTACAATCCAATATTTATGAGAATATGCATTAAAATAAGTTCCATGATAAATTGAAGGAGGAACAATAAGTCCTAAATTATCATTTTCATCCAAATCTTTGATAATAGTGTTAATATAATCCTCACTAGCTAACATATTTTCCCATATATTGTCTCTAAATGAAGCACCAACGGTTACATACTCCTTACCTGCAGATTTTTTATCATGCATAAAACAGAAATAATCATAGTTGTTTATAATATTTTTACAACCTACAAATAATCCTGACATATCCCTACCTCTTGGATTTACAAGAATAACTTGGGAGTTGTTTTTTAAGTTAGATAACAATTTTTTTTCAATGTAATCTTTTTTATCTTCAGTATTTGTAGTTATAACCACATCAATATACTCTGGAATATTCTTTAAATAATTATATGTATAATCCAATAAATCAGTGTAATATATATGACAAATGACAACAATTTTTTTTGAAGATTTATAGTTTTTATTAATATTATCTTTTGGAATAATTTTTCTTAAATTCAGGGAATTAACAAGAATATTTGTGTCAATTACTCTTAAAAGATAATTATAAATTAAAGAAACATCATAATCAGTATCCTGATTTAAATAATTCAGTGTTAAAGATAAATCTAAACCAATATTATAATCCAAATGTCTTTTTTTCGATAATGTGAAAGGTTTGATATTAATTAATGGTAATTTGCTGTGAACAACCAAATCATAAATATTAAATACAAAATTATTCGTTTCATTTTCACTAAATTTGTTATTTTTAATATTCAAATAATTATCCCAATTAAATCCTAACTTAGTGAAATAATCAATGAAAACTGTCTCATAATTTAAATTTTTAACATCAAACTCATTAATATTCATCCAATATTTTTTAAAATCTGCCGTTTTAATTAATGAATTTCTAAAAACAATGAATTGAAAATTACATGAGTGAGAAGAACAGGAATATGATTTCTCGTTATTGTCTCCATTTAAAATTGTCCAAAAATCTAACTTAACGTCATCCATTTCTGTAAAAATTTCTTCAAATGGATAAATTGGGCCGAAAAACGAATTATCAAATAAAACAATCTCATCAAATTTTTCTAATTCGTCAAAAGTAAAATGATTAATTAACACATCTTTCCATATTTCAATGTTTATATCGAATTTGGAATTTACAATAATATCATCAGTATAACGTTTAAAAAATTTTTTACATTCATTATCATTTACAATTACACATAATTGAGAAGTATTTTGTGTTAAATCGTCCAATAAATAATAAATATAATCATCAACAATATTTTCAGAATCCGAAAATAAAAATAAACCTAACCTATTCATTATTTCCCCTTAATTTAAATTTACCATATCAGTAATTTAACAAAACAATTTATTGTTAAATTTAATGCATATTCCATAAATCAAACCCATTAATTTAAAAAAGAATTTTAATTTAATATTAATATTATATTTTTAATTATATTTAAAATTTAACATCGTATAGATTTATTTGGAGATAATAATGTTAAAAAATCACATTATGACCCAAAAGACCTTGAATTTATTTTATTGCGAAATTATACGAAATTATCTATTTAAAACATATCCCTAACAAATGTTAATAGTCAAAAATGATAAATCCAATAATTTACAATACTACTGAATATTATACTTATAAACTATTAAATTCAAATCTGGAATTAAAAAATTATCTATATTGCATTTAAAAATGGTATTAATATTATATCTTTTTTTTAAGAAATCTATATCCCTTTATAAATACTTTTAAAGAATCATGATCCTTTAATTTAGATTTTAAATCATTATTGGTTTGAGATGAATTTTCGAAATGATATATTAAAGGATTAATTTTATTTACATCAATGTTGTTTTTTTTAATATATTTTCTTGTATTGAACTTTTTAGAAGGATTATATCCTTTTAAACATCCAATTATCAAATAGTGATAAATAGGATCAACATTCATTTTTTTAACTTCATCATATTTAGCAATATAATATTCTTCATTAAATATGCCAGATTTTTTGATTTTATCATAATCATTTTTAAAATTAGAATTTAAAAATAATTTATATTTATTTTCCTTATTAAAGACAATCTGTTTGTCAAAATCCAATAAATCATTTATTTGTGTAATCCATAAATCAATAAAACTGTCTAAGGAATAATTGGCATTTATATCTTCAAATGCATTTTTTCTAATATCATTATATAACTCATTATTTTCAATTAAATCAATTATTGCATTAACCCATCCGTCACAGTCATTGTTTTTTATTAAAATTCCATTTTTATAATTATCAACAACACGGGAATATGGTCCGACATCACTGTAAACTCCTGCAAAACCCCATGAAGAGTATTCCAGGTATTTTATTTCACTTTTTGATTTATTAATGTTATTATCTTCAAGAGGAGCAATTCCAATATCCCAATTAATATTATTTTTTATCCAAAACATGAATTTAGGATATTCACTGGAATTTCTAGGTATTTCAATAATGTCAATTCCGTCAATTTTTTCCCTGCATCCTCCGATTATTTCAAAAATTATCTCAACTGGTGAATTCTCAAAATATTTTTTAACTTGAAAAACTACATTTTTTATTATTTTTAAATCATTTCCATGTGTGAATGACCCCATATAACCAATTTTAATTGTATTTGATAATGTTTTTGGTGAAAAATTTGTTTTTAAAAGATTATTTAATGAATTTTTTATAACAACACAATTTTGGTTCAGATACAATAGTTTATTTTTTAATGCTTCAGTTGAAACCGTAACTAAATCTGCATTAGACACTATAAACTCAATAATTTCTTTCTTTTTAATATAAAATTCATACTCAGGATGATTTTTATCAATATTCATTAAATCGTCATCAATTTCATAAATCAACTTTGTATTGAATTTTTTACATATATTGACGATAAAATCTGCAGTAGCATTGTCTAAACAATCTCTTTGAATGATAATGATATCAAAAACTTTCTTTTCAAGGAATGTGGATTCCTTTTGAAATTTTTCATATTCATTTTGGTAAATTAAATAGGGTTTGATGTTTTTCCTTTCAAAAATATGGAAAAATGGAATAATCATCCGGATAAAAGCTGTTGGAGGATAAGAATTGTGATTTCCCTTTAAAAAGATACCTATTACAATTTGATCACTGAAATAATTTTTATTATACCCCTCAATAAGATCAGAGTATTTACTCAAATATGAATCTGAATAATTATTTTCTAAAGAATAATGATTAGGGATTGAATCAAATAAATAATCAATTAATTCATTTTCATTATTTTCCAATTTTAAATCTTTCTCTAACATAGTTGATCAATAGCTACACCATTTACTTAAAATTACAATTTTATAGTTTTATTTTATTTTTTAATCTTCCCATGAGATTATTTGACTTTTGTTTTTGAATATCATTACATTTTTTTAATATCTGATTATTTTCATTCAAAAGTTTATTTAATGTATTCTTAAATCTATAAAACTCATGCAAGTTAATATTTTTATGATTTGATTTAATGATTGAAAATGTTTCATGTAACATATAATTTATGTTAAACATTTCTGATCTGGCGTATTCTTCTGTCATTACGAATTCAGTGCAATAACCTCTACTAGCCGCAACATAACCATGAATTCTTTCTAATGCATGACTAATAGTGCCATTTGGTGGCATAGGTTCTTTTGGAAAATCTTCATATTTTAAAGACAAATCAAAAAGAGGTTTTAACGCATCATACTTGGCCCAAAAACAGTTACCTATAGATAAAGGAGGATAGCTCTTATCAATTGGAGTGTCGATACCCATTTGATTTAATAAATCCAAGACAATGTCAAAATTTGCAACCCAATATTGATTGATAAAGTTATAAAAATAAGGGCCAGTATAAACTCTTGGTGGAACAATTAAACCCAAGGAGCTATTTTCATCAAATTCCCTAATAATATTTTCAATATAACCTGTACTGGCTAAATTATTTTCCCATAAAAGGTCCCTAAATGTAGCTCCAACAGTTATATATCCTGAACCTGAAGATTTTTTATCATGCATAAAACAGAAATAATCATATTCTTTTAGATAATCCCTTGAAGCAACAAATAAAGCTGCCATGTCCCTACCTCTAGGATCAATCTTAATTACCTTACAAGTATTATCCAAATTATTAGCAATTTTTTCTTCAAAAAAATTCCTCTTTGTATCCGAATTAGTTGAAATAAGAATATCAATATATTTAGGAATATTTTTAAAATAATTAAATGCATATTCCCATATGTCATCATAATACAGATGAGCAATTAATAAAATTTTTTTATCGGTAGTGTATGAATCCCCATATTGCTTTTTAGGAAAAATTCTAACTAAATTAAAAATATCAACTAATTGACTAGGTTCAAGTATTCTTAGGAAATGACGATATATTAATGAAACATCATAATCAGTATTCTCTTTCAAATAATCAATAGTTCTAGATAAATCAGAGGCATTATTATATTTAAGATGTATATCTCGAGGAATTTTAAATGCCTCTTTATTTAAAACAGGCAACTGTTTGTTAACAATAAGATTATAACTATCAAATAAATATAAATTCATTAAATCTTTTTTAGAAACTTCTAAATCTGAAGAATCAACATAAACTTTCCATTTAAAACCTGAATTTTCAAAGTGTTTAGTGAACATGGCCTCATGTTTCACATGCAAATCGTTGAGATTTTCAAAATCTGTAAATTCACTCCAATACTCTTGAAACTCATTAGAAATAATTAAATTTTTTCTAAAAGCTAAAAAATAAGTTTGAATATAATTTAATTCATATTCATCTTTAAAAACATCGCCTGATTTAAATAATTCACTATTAGAAGTTATTCCCCAGAAATCTAGTTTTTCACCATCCATTTTATCAAAAATGCTTTTAAAAGGATAAAATGGACCGAAAAATGAATCATTGAAAAGAATTATTTCATCGAATTTTGACAAAGATTCCCAACCATAATGATTAATCATCACATCCCCATAAGCTTCAGCATCATATCTTTTATTTGATTGGATAATGTCATTAGCATATATTTTTAATTTTTCAATGCTTTCATCAGTTAAATCACCAGTATAAACAATGCACAATTCATCTAAATTTTGAGAAATATCATTTAACAAATAAGTAATATATTCATCGATAATTCCATCCTCATCAAAGCAATAAAAAATTCCTAAACGTTTCAAAATTCATCACCATTCATGTAAATCCGTTTATCTATAATATTATATTAAATAAAATTATATTTAAAAGTTAGGCACCACATCAAGTACCTCAATTAATTAAAACAAGAAAAATAAAAAAAGAAAAAAGTACTCAACTAAAATGTTTGAGTACCGCTTTGCGGACTTAAACTAACACTTTTAGTGTCAAGTAATTTAGCACCGGAACCGTCATATAAATTTATTTTAGCATAATCCGGGAAGTATTTGTATGCATCCGCACTGGATACTTCAATATATCCTTTTGAATTTACTGTTTTTGGAACCATGTTTCCATTATTTAGACTGGATCCATCACGTGAATAGAATATTTGTATTGTTACCTTTTCACCGGCATGTTCCGGACCAACATATATTGAAGCATAGGTCAAGTCTTCAAGTCCTCCATCGGTTGAAAAGCTTCCTCCTAGAATCGACATTGAAGATGTGGATGGTTTGCTTTGTGATTGCTGTGAGTTTTGAGCCTGTGTAGGTTCATCACTTTGAGATACATTCTTAGTATTATCTGCAGCTTGTTGTTGTATTTGGGAATCGTTAGTCTTGTTTGCTCCAAATCCATAAATATAAACAAAAGTTCCTGCCAAAACAATAGCTATTATAATTAGTGCAATAATAATGTATTTGGTTGTGTTGTTATTTGAATTTCCATTCATTGAGTTAATCATGCTATCATGACTAATCGTTTTCTTATTTAATGGTGTTCCGCATTTTTTACAAAATTTTGCGGAATCATTATTTTCACTATCACATTTAGGACACCGCATTAATTCACCTCTAAAAATTTACATCTATATAATAATATTTTAACAACAATATTAAATAAATTTATTTGTCATTAATAATTTCTTGGAAGAGGCAGCATTGGATATTCTGTGAATCCATAAATCACATCATCTATAAATAATGCGTGACCCCACGGATTATAAGGTTTAGAACCAACATCAACCAGTATGTTGTCTATCATTGCGAAGAAATGTCTTTTACCGAATTTAGGTGTTCCTGTATGGACATAATATAATTTATGGTTTTTATCTACCCCAACTGCAACACACATTTGTAAAAACAAGTCGGTTAGGGAGCAGCAGTTTCCGATTCTTCTATTTAATGTCTCATCAGGAGTTTGGTAAAATCCGTCTCGAGTTTCATGGTCAAAATTACGACCTACCCATTTGGCCAGTTTTTTTGCAGCATCAAGATCGGTTGATTGACCTACAATAGCTTCTGCAAGGTTTTTTATTGTTGATGAAATTTCACAGGTAAAACCATAAGATGGCACATTATAAGTTACATTTACACAATTATCTGTATAATTGTTTATAAAATTAAAATTGCAATCTAAAAAGGTGATGTTTGAATTTACACCAGTTATATTCATAAAAAATTCATTAACATTATTGAAAGTAATATTTTTAAAAATAATGTTATTATTATTGGTTACTTCAAATATGGTATTGTTATTTGCATCAATACTATGGTCATTCCCTTCAATTGTTACAGATTTATTTAAAAATACCTTATCATCAGAATTATTGTAAATATAGTCATTATATAATGTTATTGAAGAACCATTGTTATTTATTTCACTGGACAATACTTCCAATTCATTAGCTTCCTGTGACTGGTTTGTATCAATAGAGATTTGTTCACTGGCACCAACTATTGATAGAGTAAATGAAAAAAATAATAAGATTATCCATATATATAAAAATTTCTTAATGAATATTCCTCCTTTGAGATAATTTATATCATTAAAGCATATAAAACTATCTGAAAGTAAAAAAAAATAGAATTTAAATTTTATGACTAATCATAAAATTTTCCGAGGAAATCTTTCATCCTCTTATTTTCAGAAGAAAATACTTCTTCAGGTGTGCCCTGCTCAACAATAACTCCACCATCCATAAAAATGATGTTATCAGCTACATTTCGAGCAAAAGCCATTTCGTGTGTTACAATCACCATTGTCATATTTTCAGCAGCAAGATCACGTATTACCTTAAGAATTTCACCGGTCAGTTCAGGATCAAGTGCTGAAGTAGGTTCATCGAAGAACAGAATATCCGGATTCATCGCAAGCGCTCTTGCTATTGAAACCCTTTGCTGCTGACCTCCTGACAACTCACAAGGATATGCATCTTCCTTATCTTCAAGACCCATCTTTTTAAGCAAGTCTCTTGCATGTTCAAATACTTCTTTTTTATCTCTTTTTTGAACACGTATTGGTGCATTTGTAATATTTTTCATTACTGAATGATGAGGAAACAAGTTGAAATTCTGAAATACCAATCCGAAAGATCCGTCGAAATTAATTTCACCACTATCTTCAGTTTCCAAATCAGTTATGCATCTAAGCAATGTTGATTTACCTGAACCTGAAGGACCTATAATGGCTAAAACTTCACCCTTTTCTACACTTAGAGAAATATCCTTTAAAACTACATTATCATCAAAACTTTTCTTAAGATTTTTAACTTCAAGCAAACTCATAATATCCCTCTATTCATAATAGTTCATCCTATTTTCCAAGTATTCCATTACAAATGCAACTATAATATTAAATATATAATAGAAAACACCTGCTACAAGCAATGCAGCAATTGATGCATCTGCAGCTGCAATCTGTTTTGCTACAGTAAACATTTCCGGAATTGCAATTACAAATGATAGTGAAGTGTCCTTTACAAGTGTAATTACTTCATTAGTTACTGAAGGAAGAATTACTTTAAATACCTGTGGCATTATGATTATGAAAAATGTTTCAATTTTTGAGTATCCAAGTACTTGTGCAGCTTCATATTGTCCACTGTTAATGGATTCGATTCCTCCACGATAAATTTCAGCAAAATATGCTGCATAATTTATAGTAAATGCTATAATAACAGCAATAAAACGATAATCAGCCGATAAACTCACACCAAAAACATAGTATGGTGCGAAAAATACTACTATTAATTGTAACATTAATGGTGTTCCTCTCATGATTGAAATATATACCTTCATTAACCATCGCAATGGTGCAAATTTACTCATTCTTCCTCCGGCTATAACTAAACCCAGAGGAAGAGAGAATAATAAAGTTAATATAAATATTTCAATTGAGGTAACCATACCTCCAAGTAATTGTGCAATTACATTACTTAATATCATATAACTAATTCTCCCCTCAAAACTAATTTAGTTTATTTTGTGATTAAAGAACCAGGTACACCGGAATCACTGTAGTTTTGAGCAATCTTTACTACAGTTCCGTCTGCAAACATTTCATCTAATGTTGCTTGTACTTTGTCTTTTAAAGCATCGTTTCCTTTTTTGAATCCAATACCATACTGTTCTGATGAAATAGGATCAGTTAAAATTTTGTAGGCATCTGAATTAGATTTGGAAGATATTTGGTGTTGTCCTACACCGATATCAACAGCTACTGCATCACATGCTCCTGATTCTAAATCCATGAATGCTGTATTATAATCAGCAACTTCAGTCAATGTTGCGAATTTATCTGATAATGTTTTGTTGTCTCCTTTAAGTGCAGATAATGCTGAGGAGTCTTTTTGTGTTTCTACAGTTTTTCCTGCTAAATCATCAAGAGAATTAATTCCAGAATCAGATTTTACAACAATAACTTGTTTGTTGTCAATATAAGGTTCAGACCAGGTATAGTCGTTTTCCCTACCATTAATGGTGAATCCATTCCAAATACAGTCAATAGAACCTGAATCAAGTTCCGCATCTTTTGCATCCCAATCGATTGGTTGTGCTTTAAAAGTCCAATTGTTTCTTTCACAAACTTCTTTTGCTAAGTCTAAGTCGAAACCAACATAGTTTCCACTGTTGTCCTTATATCCGTAAGGCGGGAATTCTGCATCAAATCCAACAATGAATGTATTTTCATCGTTAGCTGTAGCATTATTGGATGCATTATTTCCTCCTAAAAAGTCAAATAAACCAGCGCTTGCAGTACCCATAACTAAGAAAGCTACTAATACTAAAGCAAATATAATACCTATCTTTTTATTCATTTTAAAACACCAAAATAGTTATAACTATATAGTAGAATATTTCTACTAAATTATATTTTATAAAATAAGATATATTAATGTAATTATTAACTGTTCAAAATGAATTATTACTTCCTATAATTTTTCAGAAAACGTAGAGGTTTTGTTAACTTCCAACTTCTAGAATGACGCATCCCGTGATTAATCTGTTTTAATTCTTTATTTTCTATTCTTAGCTTTTCATTTTCTTTTTCAAGTTTTGAAATTTGAATTAAGTAATAATTTGAAATATAATCCAAATAAGAATCAGATTCCAAAACCATATTATACTCTTCAAATTTTGGTTTGATAAAATTCATGTCATTAATCTTAAAGCTTTCAAATTCATTTTTTGCTTTTTGGAAAAATTCTTCAGATTTGGTTGATTTTAAGTAAGTTAAAATCTGTGATATTTTAAATAATGCAAATTCATTTTCTAAAATATCATAATAATCATCCTGCCTTAAAAAGTCTTCAACCATATCAATAACTTCAAATATGTCAAAACCATTAGATTTCAAATTGGATATTGAATCTGGATTTGAACGGTAATGATACATTGATTCATTGACAAATGAAATCCTTGATGCTCTTGTCATTACCTTTACATGAAACACAACGTCCTCATATGAAATATTTTCCGGAAACCTGAAATCATCATATGAATCAAGAAAATCCTTACTATACAATTTTAAACATGCTGAAAAAGCGGTATTCAAAACATGCTTTTTAACTTCATTATATGTAAATGTGAAATCCGAATAATCCCTATCTCCAAAAATCTTATCAATTCTGAATTCACTGCCTCTGTTGTGAACATTTCTTGCATCATCAAATGTTTCAAATTTAAATAATACCACATCTGACCGGTTGGATTCAATGCTTTCGTGCAATTTTTCCAAAGTATCCGGATTTATATAATCATCCGAATCAATAAAGTAAACATATTTTCCTTTTGCTAAATTTAAACCGTTGTTTCTTGAAGCTCCAAGTCCCTGATTTTTTTGAGTAATAATTTTTATCCTACTATCTTTTTTTGAATATTCTTCCAGGATATCTGAGGATTTATCCGCTGATCCATCATTAACGCATATTATTTCCAAATCTGTAAAGCTTTGATTAACTACACTGTCAAGACATTCCTTCAAATACTTTTCAACATTGTAAACCGGAATTATTACAGATATTTCGCACATTAAACCACATTATTTTTTATTTTTTAAATTTCTCAAAGGTTTTGTTATCTTCCAACTATTGGATGATTTGATTTCATTATTTTCAAAAGTCAACTTCTCAATTTCACTTTCCAACCTTTGTTTTTGTCTGAATGTCTGTTCATATAAATCATTAAGATTTGTTAAGCGGGAGTTTATGTAATTTTCATCAATGGAAAAATCATCATCGCAAAACCCCCTGTCTTCAATGATTTTAACCAGTTCATATAAGCAGCTGTCATAATCGTTTATTTCAGATTTATATTTTAAATTAAATTGTGAAAGTGAACTTCCATCTTCATATAATGCCCAGATATCAGTGTTGGAACCTAAATAATCAGACAGTTTTGATGGTAAATACGGATTGATTTCAAAATTGTCTTTTGTGATTGCGTCATTAACAATCAGAATATCAAATTTAGTTGTTGCATTTAGAAAATCAAGATAATCAAGAGGTTCTCTAACAGAAAATATATCAGAGGGAATCAGCTTCTTTAATAAATCATGATCTGAAGTGTATATGTAAATTTTAAGTTTATCTTTAAATTTATGATTTAATGCTTCTACTGCATAAAACAATGCCTCAAAGTGCCTTTTTGAATAAAATTCATTTCCAAAATAAGCAATATTGACCTTGTTATTATCCAGATTCAAGTCAACATTCTTAATTTTGTAAAAATCCTCGGATAATGTAGGATGTCTTCTGATTTCACTTTTATTTAAAACTAATTGTCTGATATTTTCGGGGAATTGATTCAGCATGAACCTGCATTGATTTTCATTTGTAAAAATTATCCTGTCAGCAAACAAATACACCAAATATTCGGCAATAAAATATGCCATGGAGTTATTTTCAATTAACTTAAAGTTCGAATTGTTATTCTTATTGAAAACGGTTATCTCTTTATTGATTTTTGAAATGAATTTTTCATCATCAATGACCATCTGTTTAAACTGTCGTTTTTTATTATGTATATCATATATTAAAGGATCTGAAAATTCAGCTGTCCAAAAAACATTCCTGTTCAAACACTTATATTCAAATGCTAAAAAATGATTGGCCATTAACCATGATCTGGAGTAAATGTTTTCATAATCCTTTTTTATTTCATTTAACCCTTTTTCAATGAATTTAAATATGAAACTTGTCCAATCCAACGAATCATCAACAGAAACATAAAATCTTTCATTGATATAATTATCGACATAATCATTGAAGTCACTAGATAAATCAAATTTCCCCTGTAAAACATCAACTTTCTTATTATTTTCAGCTATCCTTTTAAAAACTGTTATTCCTGATGCTTTATTTAATGGTGGGAATAAATAGGAAATATATAGCTCATCACAATGATTTTTACTCATGGTAATATTTTAATAAATAATATTTAATAAAAGTTTAGGAACTGAAAATCCTTCTAAAGAAGTTAGCGACAACTCTGAATATCCTGGTAATTTTCCAGCTTGTTGAGCCTTTAATTGATTCTATTTGTTGTTTATAGTCAGTTTCCATTTTATAAATCTTTTTAGCATGTTGACGTTTCAATAATTGATTATCTAATCTTAATTTATCTAATTGAAGTTTTAAATTATAATTTTCAACGGACAATTCAAATTCCCTATATGTACGAGTGTTTATTGCTGAATTAAATAAATTTAAACTATATTCATCACATATTTTTAATGTGCCTTCACTTTCAAGCTTATTTTTATTTTTTAAGAAGTTTTCTTTAGTTTTGTCATAATATTCTTTCTTGAATTTGTTTGGAAGCTGTGAAAATCTGTTAAATATATCCCTGCATTTGCGATTAAATAACTGGTCAGCCAAATAGTCATAGTTGCCACTTTTTCTGATTTCAGATTCAATTAAATCATATGCGGTAACGCAATCTATAAAATGTTCATAATAGGATGTTGTTACCGAATCATCCCTTAAACGTCTGTTATATAAATATCTGTCATAAAAATATAATCGTTTTGTTTTAAACAGGACTTTGCTAAAGAAAACATTATCCTCAAATATAATCTCTTCAGGGAAGCGGATATTTTTAATTAAATTAGTTTTAATTAATTTTCCGGGAGCGGTAATGGAAATATCAAAAAATCTATTTTTGACATTTTTCCAACTGAAGACATTGTCTCCGACGATATCCTTAATAAATTTCATTTCAAAATAGTTGGATTTTGAGGTTTCATAGGTTTCATTATCAAAATTAATCAATTTGAATAATACCATATCTGCAGATGTGGAAACTGCAATATCATAAACTTCACTTAATGCATGGTTTGTGATATAATCATCAGAATCCAAAAATAAAATGTAATCCCCTTTAGCATATTTAATTCCTACATTTCTAGCAGCACCCGCACCTTTATTGGATTGACTGATTACTTTAATCCTATTATCTTTAAGCTGATAGTTCTTAAGTACATCTAAAGAGCTATCACTTGATCCGTCATTAACACAAATTATCTCAAAATCAGTGAATGTCTGATTTAAAACACTTTTCAAACATTCATCCAAATAACTTGCAGTGTTAAAAACTGGAATTATAATAGAAATTTTTGTCAACATAACCACCATAAAGTTATTTTTTAATATTTTTTATTTTCCTTAAAGGTTTTGTAAGTTTCCAACTGTTTGAAGATAATAATTCATTATTCAAATCATGATAATTATCTCTTTGTTTTTCAAGCTTTTTAATTTGTTCTTTTAAATCTGATTTTTGTTTATTTAAATTATTTATTTTATTTTTTAAACTTTTATTTTTATTCTCCAGTTTATCATATTTAACTGGAAGGTCATTTAAATCATTTATTTCATCCAGATATATATTTCTTAAAAATTTATACCAATTGTTTAGCAGGTTACCCTGGAAATTAAATATAATCTCCATATCATAAGTTTGAGCGCAGCAGTAGCCGTTGCTGATTTTAAATGCTATACTAGAATCGATATTTTTAATATTTAAACATTTTGTTGGATTTTCACAGATTAAAAATGGCTTTTCATTGGAAATGAGACAGATTTCGCTTATGAAATAATTGTAAAACTCATCAATACCTGAAAACTCAATTTCATAATCCATATCTCTATTAAAGAGTTTGACAACATTTTTTTCAATATTTAAAAATTTAAATCCATCTTCAGTGAAAAAAGATTGTTTTTGAATTTCGCCATCATTAAAAGTGGTGCATTCAAATAGCTTATCATCAATGTAAAATTTTTCCATGACCAAATCTGAGTCGTTTTTAGAATCTGAACTGAAATATTTTATATTGACGACATTTCCGTGGGATTTTTTTATTTTAATATAGTTTTCATTTTCCTTAGGTTCAATGAATTTTTGAAAATCCGAATTACCCTCACCAAACTTTTTAGAATAATATTCAAAAATATTTATCCGTGACTGTGAATCATACCTATTGTCAAATGACAATAATTTTACAGAACTGTCATTTTCATTAAAAAGGTTGAATAATTCATATGAATGATTATCTGTTTCAAGAATAATTATATCTCTATTTTTTAGTTCATTATAGATATTATAATTATTTTCTGCTAATTTGAATCGGATTTTTTCAGATAATATAACTGCACCTGCAAAATCCTTTTTGTATACTTTATTAAAAAATTCGCGTAAAACAAATCGTGGTTTAAAGTCAACATCATCTTTAAAAATCTCGAATAATGGGTAGGCATATGTTAAAAGATCAATTTTTTCAACTTTAGATATGTTTGAAGCAATAAGATGAGGAACCCAAAAATCTAAATGACCTCCCAGACACCTTTTATAGGATTCATAATCATCAAACAGTGATAATATCTCAATATATGCTTTTAGAAAACCAAATAATGTTTTTTTATTTTTAACAGAAGTGGTTGAAAAATCATGGATGTTGTCTCCGGGCATATAGCGAACTACCGGAACATCAACATATTTTATGCCATCTGCATTCAATAAACATTTATAGACAAAATACACATCTTGAGCAGGAACCCCTTCAATGAATTTTATATCATTTTTTAAAACTAAGTCCTTTTTAATAATTTTTGTCCAAACTGATGGTGGAAGTGAAAACAATTCAGGCTGTTCGTGGACTGATTTGACTTCAAAAGAGTTATCCACCAACTCAATATTATTCCAGTATTTATTTTGTATAATATCTCCTACACAACGAACATAATTACCTGAAACCATTTCATAGTCATCATTTATAATATTTTCGTATAATATCTCACAGGCATTGTTAAAATATTCATCATCCGAATCTAAAAACATCAAATACTCTGAAGTTGCATTTTCAACAGCAATATTACGAGGTTTTCCTGCAAAACCACTATTCTCATCCAAACATATTGCTTTGACATTTTCATACTTTTCTTGATAATTTTTTATGATTTCGGGACTGCTGTCTGTTGAACAATCATCTACCAGTATCACTTCAAGATTTTCAAATCCTAAAGTTTGATTGTAAATAGAATTAAATGCCCTCTCAATTTTATCTTCAGCATTATATACCGGGACAATAATTGATATTTTATACATAATAACCTCTAAGATTAATTAACATCCTATTTGATATAATTCAAAACCTCTTTGTTGTATTTTTTTATTATAAATATTTCTGCCATCAAATATGATACTCTTATTTAATTTATCTGCAATAATTTCAAAATCAGGGTTTCTGAATTCCTTCCATTCAGTAATCAATATTAATGCATCACAATTATTTAGCACATCATATCTATTGTCAAAAAATTCTATTGAATCGAGATATTTATCGTCAATTGTTTTTTTGAATTCTTCAATTGCATGTGAGTCATAGGCTTTTATTTTTGCGCCTTTATCAATAAGTGATGAAATTACAGTTAGTGATGTAGCTTCCCTTACATCATTTGTATAAGGTTTGAATGAAAGACCCCAAATACTAAACGTAAGGCCTGATAAATCACTGCCAAATCTGTCAACTACCTTATTTACAAGAACCATCTTTTGATTATTATTAACCTCTTCTATAGTTGACAATATCTTTGGTTCATAACCGTTAACACGTGAAGTATTTATCAGTGCCTGAACATCTTTTGGAAAACAGCTTCCACCATAACCGCATCCGGCATAAATAAAATCATAACCGATACGTTTATCCGAACCGATTCCAAGACGGACATTTTTTACATCCGCACCGGTAACCTCACAAATATTAGCTATCTCATTCATAAAAGATATTTTAGTTGCAAGCATTGCATTAGCAACATATTTTGTCATTTCTGAAGATTTAATATCCATACAAATAAATCTATCATGATTAGATACGAATGAAGAGTATAATTCCTTCAATATTTCAAAAACATCATCACTTTCAGCACCAATGACAACCCTGTCCGGACGTAAACAATCATTAACCGCATTGCCCTCCTTTAAAAATTCAGGGTTAGACGCTATGTCAATTTTTACATCACAATTTTTTTCAATTTCCTCTTTAACTTTAAATGCGGTGCCGACAGGTACTGTTGATTTGATAACAACAATTGATTCATGAGAAATATTTTCAGCAATGTCTCTTGCAGCTGAAAATATATAATCCAAATTGGCAGACCCATCATCGGCCATTGGAGTTCCAACAGCAATAAAAATGATATTGGTATTATCCAAAGCCTCACCAATATCAGTTGTGAAGATTAAATCTCCTCTTTTTTGGGAAGTCTTTACAATATCTTCTAATTGAGGTTCAAAAATAGGCATTATGTTATTTTTTAAGTTTTCAATTTTATTTTCATCAATATCTACACAATATACCTTATTACCCATTTTTGAAAAGCATGCGCCAGTTACAAGACCAACGTATCCAGTCCCAATTACAGTAATATTCATTTTATGATGCCTCCATTATTTAGAACCGATTAACTGATTAATATATGGAACCCTATTCAATATGGCCAATATGAACCATGGAATTATTAATGCTCCCAACAATACTATAACAACTAAAACTTTGAAATGTACGTATGGAAGCACAAACATAAATATTAAGTTCAGGAATACCATATGAATTAAATAAATTCCGTAACTGTATTTAGCAATGGAAAATGTTATTTTTCTGAAAATACTATCAGGACTATTGAATACTTTTAGATTTAATTTATCAATGTTTTTAAATAAAGTAAATATTCCAACAGACATTATTGCCATGAAAATAGAATATCTGTGGAAGGCAAACACTGTAGAATTACTTGACCATAAGTATGAAACAGATATTGTGGAAATTAATCCGATTAACAATATTATAATTGACCATTTAAGATCATTGAAAATTTTTCTTTTTGTGTGTCTTAAGTAATATCCTAAAACAACCATTCCAATCGGACCACTGAAGTAACTGATTTTAATTGGGAAAGTTTCGAATAATGTGAAGTCAAAAACACAAGTAATTAACCAAATTGCAAGGAAATATTCTGCTTCTTTTAAATCAGCACTGTAAAGCCATTTGTTAAATATCGGCATTATCAGGTATGTTCCTAAAATCATCCAAAAGAACCAGTTTGGAGTAAACCATTTAGATTGTGCAAACATTGCATTTCCAATAAAATCAAAGATATCCAATATGTAAAATGATTTAAAAAATGCTATTTTTAAATTAAATTGCTCCGTAAGGGGCAAGAAATTAGGATATAAATATATTATCAACAGCAAAACTAAAGATAAAATTACACACCAGAATACAAAAGGCAATACAATTCTAGGGATTCTTTTTGATAAAAAAGATTTGATATCCCATTGCCTGCCTAAAGATAATGCACCGGATAACATTAGGAATAAATCAACACCATATCTGGAACAAGGTCCTATGATATCAGCTATAAACCAATTTAATGAAGGTATTGTTGAATAATCTGGATAAACTACCCATGCAACCCTACAGAAGACATGAAATGAAATAACTGAAATGATTGCTAACGCTCTTAAAGTATCCAAATATATTATCCTTTTCTTTTTTGTATTTTTATTTACTGTCGACATGTTAAAACTCTATTACCATGTAATTATTTAAAACCTATATGTATATTTATTAAAACTCATATATAACTCTAACAATCAGAATATTTTAATTAATTTTTTAAATTATTCCGGAAAATCAACATATATATCCTTAGGAATTCTACCTAATCCCAATGCATAATAATCTTTCAGCTCTTTTAGTGAAATTTCAGAAAGATTATCTATTTTTAAGCATAAATCTTTCCATGAATCGAAAAATGAATTTGGAATGTCTTTAAAAACTTCAGATGATTCATCATTTTTAAAACAGAAGACTTTCTTATAATTCAGCAGTCCCAATAAATAATTTAAATTATTGACAGGATTTTTAGCAAAATCAACTAAAAAGTCATGTTCACGAATTTCAATGACTATGTATTTATTTAATCCTCTATAATAAATATAGCTAAATAAATCATTAGATTCTATTAAATCTAAAAACATGTCTGCTTTAAATCCTGTTCCATAAACATCAATTGAAACATTATTAATATTATTTTCTCTTAAGTATATTGCAAAATCAATAATGTTTTTTAAATCATCATCACCACACTCGTCAAAATCAACGATAGAAATGCCCCTATATTTTTCCTTTTTTTGAATTATGGAATTTTCCAATAAGATATACCTTGCACCCAATTTTCGGTCTTCCCGTCGAACCTCAATTGGAACTTCAATTAGATTTAAATCATCATCCAACAGCTCATCATTTAAATCTATTTCTTCAGCAATCTGATTGGTTAATAAGATATTTCTAGGCAATATTAATGAATTTGGGAATTTTTTATTTAATTTAGACTCATATAATTCCTGATTTTTGCGAGATGTGAAAATATCATTGCTGAAACTAATATTTTTCAATTTTGAAAGCAATTCATCATTTACATCATACGGATTATTTAAAAATATCCTGTTTTCAACATGTGGAGATGTGACATCATCAACAAATAAGTGAAGAGATTCTGATGCTGAAACTAATGTTTTAGTTTTAACGGTTTTCATCAATTCTGTTAAATAATATCCTGTGTATGGATGCAATAATTCTTTTTTAGAATCAAATTGGAGATAACTTAAATTCTTAGGAGATTTATGTTGTCTTTTATGCATTTTATTTCTTAATGAAGGATCATTTTCTATATTTATGCTGTTAATCGATAATCCGAATGGTGGGAAACTAAATAAATTCCTTTTTTTAATTAATGAAATAAAATCAACAAGATATCCGCTTTTCAGCAGGACTTCAGCTAACTTAAAAGTATAATTCATGAAATTAGTGTAATCATATGCATTGAAAAGTAAAAATGTAATTTTATTTTCCTGAATAGCCTTAAAATGATTGTAAATATTATCAATATGCTTGTCCTGCTTGATTGCTTCATAATCAATATTTTGAGGCAATGCATCTTTAAAAAATGGATTGACACTGAACTTCTCATGAACAATTGTGTCTATTAACTTTTTTGAAGATTTGATATTGAATTTTTCTAAATCCTCAAGTTTACAGTAAAATCCTCTTTCCTGAATATAAACATCAATATCCGGTTGGAATAAAATTACCGGACGATTTAAGAAACTAAAATCATATGCTACGGAAGAATAATCAGTTATTAATAATTTACTTTTGTTTAATTCATCCATTACATCAATATTTGATGGATTGACAATTTCAATTAGTCCTTTTTTAGAGAATTTGTAGATGTCTTTAAATGTATTTTGATCAAAGAACTGATGAACACATATTTTCAGGATTAACTTGTTATCAGTCAAATATTTTTTGAACTCCTCTGATTCAACAACATTTTTAACATGATTTATGAACATTTCTGTTTGAGCATTTCTTCCGAAATATTCTCTCCATGTAATAAACCATAAAATTTGATTTTTATTCTGGTATCTTTCATCTTTTCTTAACAGTTCACCATATCTTGGATGAAATTTAGCATTGTACAGCTGATAATCCCGGAACTTATTACGGGTTGTCATGTAGTCAAACTCATCATCGGTATATATGAAAAATCTGAAAATATTATTCCAATAGTCATTTCCGTTATAAAAAACCTCTTTCATTCCAATGGTTCCATGCTGCAAATAGATTAAAGGTTTTTTAATCTGCATTTCCATAGTTTTTATAAACAGTTTATCCGGAGTTATGTCCTTGTAGGATAAAGTGACAAAGAACATATCGGCATCAAAATAAGTTTTGTAATGTTTTCGTGAGTTTTTCCATAGGACAAATTTTTTTTCATGACTTGAAAGTGTATTATAAACCTCTTTTGTGGAGTCATTTTTCTCAAAAACTATATATTTATCGATTTTATCCTTAATATTGACCACATGTCTCCAGAAATAAAATGAATTGTTATTTGCTGTTGATCCAAGATTTTCTCCAAAAATCCAAATAAAATTATCACTACTCATATTATGACTCCTCACCTATAAACTCTAAAAATTTATTTGCAAGTGTTGCATGAGAATATTTCTCCTGAATGTTATCATAATAACATATTAAATCCTGTTTTGTGATTTTATCAATTTCATCTATTTGATTGCATAACCATTCATAAGATTGAATGTATGAATCCGGAATATCATCCATTACTTCAAGCGATCCGGGATTTTCCATACAGAACACCTTCTTACCGTTCAATATTGCTTCTATGTATGTCATTCCAAAACTGTGGTTTAATGTGAAGTCTATCATGAAATCATGATTTCTGATTTCTTCAATTGGAGTTTCTGTTGAAAATTTATAATTTATTATGCCCTCCAAATCATTGGAATCAATTTGTTTTAAGAATTCACCCACATAGTTTCCATCTCCAAATACATCTATCTCGATATTTGTTTTATTATTTTCCTTGACATATTTGGCGAAGTTAATCAGATTTTCAATATCCTTTTTTCGCTCGGTACTGATTCTTATCAGATAAATCGCCTTGTATTTGTCCTTTTTTTCTACAGGAACAATTTCACTTTTATCAATCATTTTGGATTCGATTAAAGTGTTTCCCAGGCAGATATAGGAATTGAAATTATCATAACCGAATTTTTCCTTAAGTGCCAATCTGTTCTTGTCGGTGATAAAAACTGCTTTATCAAGTTGGATAGTCTTGAGTTTTTCAATAAGATTTGGAAATACATTCGGAACAACATCTGCTAATGTATGGAAGAAAAACACTTTATTTTCAACATCACCTGAAGTTGCTTCATTAACAAACAAATGAAGGGATTCCCTTGTTGAAACTAATGTTTTTGTTTTAATATTTTTCATCAGCTTATCTAAAGTGTAACCTACATAGGGATGCAAATTCTTTTTATCATAATCATAATCTAAAAAACTGTAATGTTTTGGTGACCTGTGGGTGAATCTATTAGCCTTCTCTTTAATTGAACCTGAATTATCCCATTGGATATATTTTATATTCAATCCATAAGGGGGAATGTGTCTGAATTCATCCAATCTTTTAAGAGAAATTAACTCTACAAGGCAATCATGTTCCAGTAAACTTTCAGCCAAAGCCATTGTAGCATTTACGGTTCCACCAATACCATAAAAATTATATCCTATGAATGTGATTTTATTATTTTGCAGTCTGTAGAAATAATCATAAAACTCTTTAAGATGTTTATCTGATTTAACAAAGCCATAATCAATATTTTCAAATCCTTTTTTGAAAAACGGATCAATTGAATAGTCTTTAGATATAATCCTTTCCACCAAATCGGAAGGAGTAATTATAACATCACTGAACTCCTCATCTGTATAATATACATCATTATTCTCATCAAATATTTCCAAATCAGGCTGGAAAATGATTGACGGCTTGTTTAAAAATGCAAAATCATAAACAATTGATGAAAAGTCAGTGATTAACAAATCACTTTTTGCTATTTCAGTCGCTATATCAGTATTTTCCTGCTTACAAACAGTAATCAAATCATTATCAATATACTGAGAAAGTTCATTCAAAATAATATCCTCACTAATCAGATGGGTGCATATTTTAATTTTAAAATCATTATCCTTGAGAAACTTGATTAATGACTTGTCCTGGATTACTCTTTTAATGTATCTAACGAAAAATTTAGTATCCATTTCATTAGTAACGAAGTATCTTCTATGGGTAATGAACCAGAATATCTGATTGTCGCTTTCAATTTTCTCTTCTTTTCTAAGTAAATCTCCCCATTTTGGTTGGTATTTTGAATAAAACAACTGATAATCCTTAAACTCATTATACTCTTTTATTTTATTAATTAACGGTTTATTATATACAAAAAATCTGAAAATATGATTGTTAAAGGAAATTCCCTTTTCATCATACACTTTCATCCCCTCAACACCCTTTTGAAGATGTATGAAAGGTTTTTTCAAACGCATATCCATCCTTTTAACAATAAACTTATCCGGAACAACATCTTTGAATGATAACGTTACGAAAAACAGATCCGCATCACCAAATATTTTAAAGTGTTTCATAGAGTTTTTCCATAAAACATACTTTTTTTCATGACTTGAAAGAGTATTATACACTTTCAATGTCACATCATTCTTTTCAATGACAAAATACTTGTCAATATTGTCTTTAATACTGACTATGCTTTTCCAGAAAAAAAATGAATTATTGCTTGCTGTTTTACAGTTGTTTTCTCCAAAAAGCCAAATAAAGTTAGATATATTAAATCCTCCAAAAAATGCTATTAATATCCATCATCGATTACTAAGTTATTTACACCATGGTAAGCCTTATTGAATAAAGTTCCATTATAATTTGTATGAATGGTGTAATTACCATTATCATATGTAGATAGTACGATTGATGCTGCACCTTTATCATCGGTTACCACATCATAATTGTTTGCCCAGCCGGAATCATCTAAAATTTTAATGTGAACCTGTTCTCCAGGATAAACATTCCTATATTCATCATTCAAGACTATTTTAACAGCATCCCCATTTTTTAATGTATTATTGCTTATGACATCCACTTTTGTGTTGTGTGAATTGGCCTGAATGAAAAAGAATGCACCAACAGCTATTATTAAAAGTATAATTATGATTGTTATAATGTTTTTGAATTTCATATTGCACCTAATTGTTATGGACTAATAACACATCCACTTCACTGTCTTTTAGAACCTTTTCGGCAACACTGCCAATTACAAATTTATGAATTCCACTTTTACCTGATGAGGATATTACAATTAAATCAACACCCTCCTCTTCAGTTACCTGTTTTATTGTTTCTGCCGGAAAACCTGTTTTAACCATTTTTGTAACATTTAAACTATCATCAAATTTAGATGCCATATTGTCTACAAATTTTTGAGCATCCTTTTTAAGTTTCTCGTTTACTTTTTTCACTTTTCTCCTTGATTGGAACGCACTGGATGTTAATCTACCTGCAACAGATAAAACAATTATTTCACCATCATCAGCAATTAAATCTACTACTCTTTCGACTTCTTGGTCTGCATATGTTGAACCATCTGTTGGTAATAAAATTTTTTTATACATTTGTTTGCACCTTTATTAAGTGAATATATCTTTGTACTTAATAGTTAATAAGTTTTAAAAAACGCCACATATACTAAATTTTAGACATTCTTGTTGATTTCTAATTTTTTTTAAAATAATCTGTTGAGCAGTGTTTATTTTCTGTGTTTTTCTACAGGTGTCCATTAAAACTTAAATTTTCATAAATTTATTAGCTAAATTTAGTAAAATTTAAAATATCCAATATAAAATTACACTATTAAATTTTAAATATCAATATTGCCCTTAATAAACTTATTAATAGATTACATAATTACGTATAATTTACCTTATAAATTTTATATTTATTATCTTTATAAATCTTATCAAATTTAACATTATCATTTGAAAATTTATCCAAATTTTTATTTGTTTCAATATAACTAATATTGAGTTTTTCTAAATCATTAATATGTAAATTTACTTTAAAACAATCAGGTTTTAATAATTCAAAATTAGAATCATTTTTATCTTGTAAATTAACATAAATATGGGCATATCTATTATAAATTTCATAATACTGATGATTACTGTCTATTGTTTCCCATCTATTTAAATCAGGATAAGTATTAACTGAATTTACTGTTTTTGCACCAACAGAAATGAATATATCATTACATACAAGTGAATTTTCATCTACAATCCAAATTCCATTTGGATCATCTTCAACAATATTTTTTACATGATTTATATGAGAGGAGTCAAAAACAACATCAGTACCGTGGTCAATTGGATTAACTAATGCTCCTGTTAAAAATGATAACATTATAACACAAATTAAAAATATTTTTTGATTTCTTTTTGAGGATGCTAAAAAACATGCTGAAAATACAATTGAATAAAAAATTATAGAACAAATTATCATCCAATTAACATAATAATCTCCGAATTCAAAAGTAGAAAATAACACCATAATTACAGACAATAAAATTGACATGAAAATAATCAATTTTTTATTTTTTAAATTTTCCAAATCGCTTATTGAACGAATCAGAATCAATACACCAATGAAAGTTATTACTGTAAATAATCTATTAGGCCTTATATGACTTATTAATGTCAAATCAACAATAAAATTTGGTAATGTAAACAAATACACTATAAATAACAATATATATAATACTAAAAGACCAATAAGCAATTTATCTTTAGTTTTTTGATATCCTAAAACAATGAATGATAAAATTAACTGTACTGGAAACAAGCTGACGAATACCGAATATTCACATGCATTAGAAACTGAAAAATTTTGTTTTAATGGGAAAAATATTGAGGGAATATAATTAAATATAGTATTTACCATGCCTCCACCATTAAATACTTCTGAACCTGGATACGAAGTGTTCATTATAATTTTTAGAGTTTCTAGAGAATTTAATAAAATATGTGCCATAATAATTGTAAAGATTATTAAAAATACTGAAAAAATCAATAAATCATTTTTATTATAATTAAAAGTTGATTTATTTTTTAAAAATATCCATATTGCCAGCAAAATAAATACATAAGCAAAAGGAATTTGCCAAGAAGGATAACATACAAGTAAAAAAGTACCCACACTGATCATTAAACCAAACGCAATAAAAAAACGTTTTCTATAATCATCAACGGACATATACCAATTGATTAGTATAATGCCCAGTTGTCCGAAAATCAACTGTTCAACTAATCCATTAATGGCAAACCACCATTGAACAATAGGCGAAAATGTAATCAATAATGAGTAGGCAAGTGAAAGTGTTTTATTTTTATTTGTTAATATCATGCCAAATTCAAAAGAGATTAAAAATAAAAATATTAAACGGCCAATCCAAAAGAAAGATAGTCCCTGACCCTGATTTAAGAATAAATAACCAACTAAAAATGGTCTAAATATTATTCCAATATCAAAAACAGGTTGTCCATATATTATAAACATATCAGTTGTAGAAGCCCTGACAATATCTGAAAAATATGTAAAATTAGTCATATACTGTGAAAAAGCATACATTGTATTAACAAGAAATTCATCACTTCTATTAGGTCTAGATACACCCAACAGAGGTTTATGACTTACATGAAAAATATTTAATTCATTAATTGAAGATCCATGTATCTGAAAAATTACCGCAAGAAAAATTAAAGCTAAGGATAAATGTAATCTATATGTATAAATAAAATTAAATACCCTTATTTTTTTTCTTTCATCGAGTAAAATATAAAATATTATAAAAAATATGATAAAAAAAACTAAAAATTCTTTAAATGAAAATAAACTAATAAAATCTTGATTTGAGAAATTAATTACCAAATTTGCATTTTCAATTAAAACAATATATGACTCTAACAAACAAGAAAAAACAATTGGCAAAATTACATTTAACCATTTTTTATTTAAAAACATATTTTTCATTAATAAACCACTTAATAATACTTTAATACTATTTTATTATAGTTATATTTAAAACATATATAAATAATTCCCCAACTCTACTTCAATAAACTATTGGATTTTTAAAAGTTCACAAACATTTTTTCAATTAATAATGTTTAAACTAAATTATATAAGTCAATTTCAAGACTAATGAAAAGGTATCATGACCCATATACCAAATTACTGATTATAGTTGTCACATCAGAGAATTCATTAACACTAATGAAAAAAATAAAACCTATTTTTAACCGTCTTTTGCTACAATTATTTTACATTGACTGAAAACACATTTATTTAATTAATTAAAGACAAATATTAAAATCATGTCAAGACAAGAAAAAATTGTTAAAACCAGCATAATAGGAATTGTAGTGAATCTGATTCTTGTTGCCTTTAAGGCAGTGGTGGGAATACTTACAAATTCCATTGCAATTACTTTAGATGCTGTTAACAACTTAACTGATGCTTTATCATCCATAATTACAATCATTGGAACTAAACTTGCCAGCAAAGCCCCTGATAAAAATCATCCATACGGTTATGGTCGTATTGAATATTTTTCTTCTGTCATCATTGCAGCAATAGTTCTATGGGCAGGTATTACCGCATTCATGGAATCCTGGCCTAAAATATTCAATCCGGATGTTACAAATTACACAACAGTTTCACTCATAATAATTGCAGTGGCAGTTGTGGTTAAATTTGTTTTGGGCCAGTATGTGAAACGTGTTGGTGAAGACATTAACTCACAGGCATTGGTTGCATCTGGAAGTGATGCATTTTTTGATGCGATATTGTCACTATCAACATTAATTGCCGCAATAATCTCCATATTTTTCCACATTTCACTTGAAGGAATTTTAGGAGTTATCATATCCATTGTAATCATAAAAGCCAGTATTGACATGTTGAGAGAAACTCTTGACAGCATGATTGGAGCCAGAGTTGATTCCGAACTGTCCAGAAAAATCAAGGATTCCATTTGCGAACTGCCTGGAGTTTATGGGGCATACGACTTAAGCCTGCATAATTACGGTCCCGAAGACATGCAGGGATCAGTTCATGTGGAAATTGATGACAAACTGACAGCACTGGAGATTCATAATCTAACCCGTCAGATTGCAGTGAAAATATATAAGGAATTCTCAATTATTTTAACTGTTGGAATATATGCTCACAATGACAAATACAGTGAAGTTCGCGATGATTTATATAACATTGCAGGCAAATATGAAGAGGTTCTTGAAATACATGGTTTCATTGTTTATGAAGAGCAGAAACTCATCACATTTGACATCATTGTTGATTTCGATGCAGACCGTGAAGCTGTTAAGGAAAAGATATTAAAAGAAATAAAATCCAAACATCCGGAGTTTAATTATGTCATGATAGATGACTATGATGTAAGTGACTAAATATATAATACTTTAAACAAATATTAAATAAGGTGATAAATTATGGAAAAAAATAGAATTATCATGATTGCTATTGCAATTCTTGTAATTGCGCTTATAGCAGTTGGAGCCTATATTATCATCGGCAACAGCAACGAACAGGCAAATAATGTTACCGCCGTTGCAAACAACACTACATCATCAAATAACACACCAAATGTTATTATGATTGATAAAGACGGTAAAGCTTCTAATAGCACTGTTGCTGGAAATTCATCTAACAATACCAATACTTCAAACCAAACTCATAGAGTCTATAACCCTCAATCAGATTCATATGTAACTGTAATCGGTGAAGGCTATGATGCTGAAGTTGACAGATGGTACACTTATGATACAGATGGCGTAAGATATTACAATACAAGAATTAAATAATTTTAATTCTTTCTTTTTTTATTTTATAAATACTGAATTGGTTAAATTATCCCTATAAGTTGTTTCATCCCTTAAAGACTCAATATGATGAATGACATTTAGTTTCAAATCTTCTAATTTTATTCTAACCTCAATATCGTTGAAATCCACATGAAACTGAAAGAAATACATGACATTCATATCATAATCATAAATTGCCCAATTAGGACCGTTAATGTCCAAAAGCTGAATAGACCACCTGTCCATTATGCCGTTTATCTGGCTGGTCAATTCATCAACATCAAAGTTTTCATCTAAAAAAAATTCTTTCATTGATATAAATCCTCGGATCCTTTTTGAGGGGATAAATTAAGTTCTATTTCTTCACGGTTGAAAATTCCAAAAGTTGTAATTTCACTTTTGCGAATGCTTAATGCCTGAGAGATGTTATTGTCCTCAATAGATATTAAACTTACATTTACCCATTCATCATCTTCTGATAAATAATTGCATGGTTCAAACAATTGGAATTTGGTTACAATTGTCAAAAGCAATTCGGAAATATCTGTGTTTGCTCCTGAGTGTTCTTCGTTAAGAGTTAAAATCCTATCTTTAATGTTCATAGAATTAATTAGATTGTTAATGTATAAGTCATTTTCTAAAAAAAGACTGGGCTTTACAAAATTGCATTGGTTTTGCAAAATTTAGCCTATTAAATACTCAAAAATGGTGATTGTCAATGATTAATGGTTAATACATGATTATTAATAAATTATTCAGTTTGTTTTAATTTGTCAATGTTTAATGCTGCTATTTCACAGCCTTCATTTAAAATTAGCCAAATCGCTTTAAGAAGTCCGTATTCGTTAAGGATTTTATAATTTTCCATTTCCAAAGCCCTGTAATTGGGTCTGTCCAAAACATCTTTCATGAATTGGTCTTTTATATCTTCTCTCAAGTCACTGTCAATGAGAGATTCCAATATTTCCTTTATGGATAATGCAAATGTATTGCCGATGGATTTTGTTATTTCTATATCATCATCTGACATTTCACCATCAAGGTTTTGTACAATTTGTATAAATGATGAGTAATCCTGAAAACCGAATACAGTGAATCTTCCTTCAACGTTATGAGCCGAATATTCATCAATCAGTTGAGTGAATGAGGAATATGACAAAACAAAATATATTATCTCCTCAATGAATGAGTTTTTAGTGGTGTCCAATAGTTTACAAAGAATTTCAGTTAAGATTTCATGAATAATAAAGTGAGACACTTCATGAATCAGTGTAGTTATCTGAAGGGATCTGGTTTGTCTATCATCGATAAAAACAGTATTTTCTTCAAAATACCCCAGTTGTCCTCCGGAGGATTTGTAATCAACCTTTACAAATGACTTGACAAATAGGATGATTTTATCGAGTATATTCAATTCATCAAAAATGATTTCATTTGTTTTGACAATATCATCAAAGTTTTTAAATGCCTGGGATTTGATATTGTACAAAATATTCATATAATCATCATGATTGAATTCAAATTCATTAATTTTTTTGAGATTTTCCCCACTTAAAATCTCTTCAAAACTGTCCAGGGAATTTTTGCCGTTGAATATGAATTGGGGTTTGAAGTCTATATCCTTCACGTTAACCTTACTTGAAATATCCTTCAGATGAACAAGACAGTCCATACATACATTTTCTCCCTTAGGATATTTTTTATTGCATTCAGGACAGTATTTAGTGAATATCTGCGGATCCTGAATTTTTTCAAGTTCATCAAAATCATAATCGCAACGATCAAAATCACCGACAAATTCACGCTTAATGGAACGCAAAACCTGCTGTTTAACAGGAGCAAACTGATTATAAACATCTTCAACCAATCTGATTTTTTCCAAATCATTCTCACTATACTTTGACAATTCACTAATTTTAACACTCATTAAAAATCCCCACAACTTAATTATATTTTAAACATCATGGCTTAAAAATTTTTCACAAACACGAAAAATTAGAAAACTTTAATTTATAATGAAATATATATAATTAAATTAATGAAAACAATAGCTATTGGTGTTGGTGAAAACGAAAATATAATACAAGCTTGTCATATTTTTAAAGAAAAACACCCACAAACGGATATAAAATTAATATATAGTGATGATGACTTAATTAAGGCAGTTTTAGATAATAAAGTCGATGCAGTAGTTCGTGGCTCACTTCCAGCTTCCAATATTATGCAAGAACTCAAAGAACGTTACCCTAAACTTTCTAGAGCAACCTATGTCAATGGAGACGGATATGAATTTTTATTGTCACCCGTTGGGATTGATGAGGGCAGAAGCATTGAGGAAAGATACGAAATTGCCATTAACTGTATTGACTTTCTTAAAAAAGTTGGTAAAAAACCTAAAATTGCTATTTTGGCCGAAGGAAGGGAAGATGATTTTGGAAGAGGTAGTGAAGTATCTAATTCCATTATAGACAGCAAAAAATTAACAAAACTACTAAAAGAAAATACAACAGAAGATGTTACAAATTACTTCATATTAATCGAAAAGGCAATAAACAGCAAATCAAATGTTATTATCGCCCCTAACGGCAGAGTTGGAAACATCATTTTCAGAACACTCGTTTTACTTAGCTCTTGGCCAAGTCATGGTGCTGTAACCTTTGGAATTGACAGCATCTACATCGACACAAGCAGAGACCAAAGCATTGATGGTTATGTCCGTAGTTTAAAATTAGCTTTTGATTTATCTGAATAAGGGATATAAATGGCAGAAAATATACTTTATAGATTATATGAATGGTACATCACTCGTGATTTAAAACCAGAAAAAATGCCAAAGCATGTTGCCATAATTATGGATGGGAATAGACGATATTCCAAGCTCCAGGGAAACATCGATGTTGTTAAAGGTCATGAAATCGGAGTGGACACCTTAGAAAAAGTTCTTGATTGGAGCATTGAGCTTGGAATTGAAATCATAACAGTATATGCTTTTTCAACAGAGAATTTCAACAGACCATCACATGAAGTTGAAGGCCTGATGGATCTGTTTGTAAAAAACTTCAAAAGACTAGTGGATCATGAAAAAATACATAGAAACGAAGTTAAAGTAAAAGTTGTTGGCAGAACTGATTTAATTCCGCAAAGCGTTCGCGAAGCAATAAAAGAAGCGGAAGATGCAACCGCCCATTATGAAAAAAGATTATTCAATATAGCTATTGGTTACGATGGGCGTTTGGAAATCATAGACTCATTTAAAAAGATTATTGAACAGGTTCAAGCTGGTGAAATCACTGTCGATGATGTTGACGAGGACCTTGTAAGCAAAAATCTCTACACAGAGGGATTGGTAGATCCTAACTTAATTATCCGTACAAGTGGAGAAGAGCGTTTAAGCGGATTCCTGCTTTGGCAGTCATCATATTCAGAATTGTATTTCTGTGAAACCCTGTGGCCGGAACTTAGAAAAGTTGATTTTGTAAGAGCTATCCGATCATATCAAGAACGGGAAAGACGTTTTGGTGTTTAATATGATAGATACACATTGCCATATTGATTTTGAGGATTTTGATGCTGACCGTGAAGAGGTCATTAAAAGAGCCAGGGACAAACTGGACCATGTCATCGTTTCAGGCTACAGCAACGACAGCAACATGGATGTTTTACAACTATCCAAAGATTATGAAGGATTTATCTATCCGACATTTGGTTTTCATCCAGTCAGCTCCCAAAATGCAACTGAAAAGGATATTGAAATTGCTCATGACAATGTCAAAAATCATATAAATGACATTTTAGCAATCGGAGAAGTGGGAATGGATTATTATTATGTTACCGATAAGGCATTACGTGAAAGGCAACAGGAAATATTCAGAGGATTTCTGGAACTTGCAAATGAGTTTAAAGTTCCTATTGTAATGCATGTCAGGGACTGTGAAAAAAAGGCAGTCCACATCATAGAAGATTATGAAGACATTCCGTATTTTGTTTTCCACTGTTACGGAGGAAGCCTTAAGACCGCAAAAAGGATTATGAATCGTGACGATTCGTATATGAGTTTTTCAACCATGCTTTGTTATTCCAAACATCATCAGGATTTAATAGAAAAGATTGACCTTGATTATGTATTAACAGAAACTGACAGTCCATATTTGGCGATGACGAAAGAAGAAAGAAATGAACCCGTTAATGTTGTAAAAGCGGTTCATAAAATTGCTGAAATAAAAAATATGGATATTGAAACTGTTGATGAGATAACCACCAACAATGCCCGAAAGATTTTTAACATTTAAAAAGAAGTTTAAGTCAATTAAAACTTCCTAATTTTTTTGTTGAAATTGAAATCCAAGTCCTCAAAATTACATCAACAAGAAATGTCTTTTTCATTTTTTTTACACTAATTTTAAATCCAAATAAATTTTTCTAGTTCTTGAAATGAAAAAATTTATAAAAAATCCAAATTATTATATAAACTAAAAAAACAAAAAATAAAAAATGACAAAATTTAATCAAAAAAATTCAAATCAACAATACTTTTAATTTTTTGGAAAAATTTTCAAATATTTAATTAAATTCCTAAAACATAATTTGATTGAGTAATCCTTTAACTGATAAACATGTACAATAATTTTAAAAGATATTCCGAAATGCCTATAAAAAAGGATAATGAGAAAATTAATGTTTGCATATTTCATAATGATAATGTGCCATTCGATTTGAGATTAGCTTCTGTTTTTGATATAATTTCAAAAAATGAAAAATTTAATTTTTGTATTGTTTTTCCGAATGATTATGATAATTTTAAAAAGGATATTAAAAATAATTTAGTTAATTTTGATTATATTATATTACAAAGGAATTATTATGATTTTGAAATTGCAAATCTTTTGATAGAAAAATCAAAAATTTTAAATTTTAAAATTATTTATGAAATTGACGACGATTTAATCCATATAGATGAATCAAATCCTCAACATGATTTTTATTGGGGAATACAAAATCAATTAGAGCATATTATTTCAAACGCTGATTTAGTTACAGTTACAACAGAAAATTTAAAACAACAATTAGCTTATTTAAATAATAATATTACTGTAATACCTAATAGATTGGGAACATTTTGGTTTAAAAAGAATTATGGGATAAAAAAATACAAACCAAATAATATTATTAAAATTGGATATATGGGGTCTATTCGTCATTCCTGGGATTTAATCTTGATTGAAAAATCAATAAAAAGGGTAAAAGATTATTTTTTAAAGAAGAAAATTTTAATAATATTTGAACTTATTGGAGGAACTACAGAACATTTAGATTTTACTGAACAAATAGAAGTTCCAGATGATAAACAGCATTATTTTGAATTTATAGATTGGTATAAAAATACTGTTGATTGGGATATAGCAATTGCACCATTAGAATCCAGCAATCTTAATTTAACTAAAAGTGAATTGAAATATCTGGAATATGCCGTTTTGGGCATTCCAGGAGTTTATAGTAACATCGGTCCTTATGCTAACAATATTGAAAATGAAAAAAATGGATTGTTAGTCTATGATAACACGAGTGATGAATGGGCTGAAAAAATCATTCGCTTAATTGAAGATGAATCACTTCAAAAAACAATTATAAAAAATTCATATAATGATGTCATATCCAATTATCTAATTGAAGACAGCGTTAATGATTGGCTAAAAATTTTTGAGGAAAATATTAATGGCATTAAATTTGAAAATTCTTTTAAATCAATTAAAAAAGAGATATTTTCATATTATCCGATAAATACAGGTAAAGAAAGAATATTATTAGTTGGACATTCTGGAGACTATGGCGGTTCGGAGATACTTCTGAAAAACATGATTGCTGAGTTTAAAAAACAGGATATGGAAGTTGCTGTTTTTGTAAAGTCAGATGGTCCAATAATTGAGGAATATAAAAAAATGGCTCCTACTTTCATTGTTGATACAAATGAAAAAATTGTGCAGTATACCCATGAATTAAGCATGTTAAATTTTGAAAGTGCAATATTAAATACTGTAGTTACAGGTAATTTTATTAGTACATTGAAAAAACATGATTTTTATGTAATAAGTTTGGTTCATGAATTACCTGGTGTTATAAAATATTTAAAATTAGAAAAATTTTCAAAAGAGATTGCAGATTATGCCGATTTGGTTGTTTTCCCATCAAAATTTGTAGCGAATAAATTTGAAAACATGTTTAAAGTAAGAAACTTGAAATTAATTCATTCTCAAGGTTATTATAACATATTTGATGAATTTGACAGGAATGAATCCAGAAGAATTTTAGAAAACAAATATGATATTCCTGAAAATAATCAAATAATACTAAAAGTGGGCCGTGGTGAAAAAAGAAAAGGCTTTGACATATTTGTAGATGTTTCAGAAAAATTAAAAAATGAAAATCTGACATTTATCTAGGTAGGATGTATAAATAAAAACATTCAACAGGAATTTTCAAATCAAATTAACAATTCCGAAAACTTGATTGTTACCGGTTTCATTTCAGATAAAAAAGAAATCATGAGATATTACGATGCATGTGACATATTTTTGTTAACTTCATATGAAGATCCATTTCCGTCAGTAGTGATGGAAGCATTTAATGCAAAAAAACCAGTTATTGCATTTGAAAATGCCGGAGGTTTTTGTGATATCGTTATTAATGATTTTAGCGGATACCTTGTTGAATATGGATCAAGTGATGCATTAGTTGAAAAAATTAAATTTTTAGTGAACAATAATGCATTAAAGGAAGAATTAGGAAATAATGCAAAAACGATTTGTGAATCTCTGAAATTTGATGAATATGTAAAAATATTAAAATCATATGTATTAACGGAAAAATAATGATAATGAATAATAAGATTTCGGATTTGAATAATGAAATTTCAAAATTTAAAACAGAAAAACGAAAAATTAAAAACTCAAAATAAAAAATTATCTAAACTAAATCAAGAAATTTTATCTTCTTCAAGTTGGAAAATTACTGAGCCCCTCAGAAATCTTAAGCATGCTTTTAAAAAATAATTACACAGGATTTTTCCTTCATACCGACTGCTTAAATGTTTCCATTTCCACTAAATCTCCCATCAGTTGTTGTTTTTCCTTTTCATCATACATTTAATCACACAATTCAAACTTTAATTTTATTACATTATAATTATTGGGCAAAAAACTAATTCTGAATTTATCAAAATTATCATCAAGCTTTCGAAGCAGGCCGAATTCCAAATCATCCGGAATCACATGCAATATGAATGAATCCTGAGATATTTCAATATCCAAATCCTCCAGGAGAGGAACATTGAGTTCGGATATGAAAACATATTTGTAGACAATCAGTTCATATTCGTTTAACTCTTTGTTATTCTGAATGATTTCAGCCAATTCCTTCTGTATTTTGCTTGCTATTGCTTCAAAGGTCATGCGTATCTAAAATCTGATATTTTTATCATCAACGTATTTGTAAGGATTCTGCAAGTCATCAAAAGTGCTTTTTGGTGAAAATTGAGGACATGTGTCTGTCGGATTTGTGTGCACATTGCGAATCCTGCAGATTTCACCTTCCAAAGATTCTGTCAACTGCCAATGTTTGCAGTTAATGCAGACATTATTCATATTGTTCAAAGTAAATTCCTCTCTTTGAAAACTTCTTTTGCAGCCATCATTGCATTAATTGATTTTGGAAAACCGCAATAAGCACTCATCTGCATTATTATCTCTACAATTTCTTCCGGACTGTTTCCGACATTTAGGGCAGCATTGATATGTTCCTTTAATTGTGGAATTGTTCCAAGAACGGTCAAAGCGGAAACTGTGCATATTTCACGGGTTTTCAAATCCAATCCTTCACGTGTATATATTTCAGAATATGGAAACTCTATTACAAACTTTGAAAGGTCAGGTGCGATTTCATCAAGTTCGCCAAATATTTCCTCAACAGAACGCTTCTGAATGCTTTCAAGTGACTTTTTTCCTTTTTCATATCTTGACATAATCTATACTATATACTCATATCCATTTAACATTAGCGGTTGTGTAGACATAATGTGGTGAGAATACGGGATTGTATAATTTATTTGTTGCCTGTGTTGAGTTGAAGCTTATTGATATTGATTTTCTTAAGTTGTAATTTATCCTATCGCCAATGGATACAAGTTCATCATTGTCAAATCTTTCAGATGTTTTAGCATATACCTCAAACTGAATCCATTTCTTGTCATAGTTTATATCATATCCCAACTCTTTATATGAGATATTTACGATTTTCACAGTGTATGGAGACAGCAGACCCGTTTTTGACATTGAATAATCTCTGAATGTGTCTTCAGGATATATTGCACTTGATGAAGTTGACAATCCCTCGTTGACGCCATTTCTTGCAGCACTCATTGCAATGTTCAGTTCGTTTTGATTTGAAACAAAAGCAATCGCCATCATTACAACCAGTATCAGAATTCCGAATACCAGCAGAAACTCTGCTGAAATCTGGGCTCTGTTTTCCCTCATGATATCACTATCCCCCCGTCAGTTTTTGTGACAGTATAACTCTTTCCGCTGACCAGCCTGTATTTTTCATTCAGGTTTGCAAACATCAATATCGTTTCACCCTTTTTATCTGAATATTCCATTGTGAGCTTATTCTTTTCAACGATTATTTCGAAATATCCCCTATCAGAAGGTAATTTAATGTATTTTGAATATCCTACCCCATTGGAGTTTACCTGAGCGATTTGATTTGCCAAATCATCCAGAATCAACCTGTGGGATACACTATCTTCTATATTTAAACTTGATGATATTGAAGAGGATGCGAAAAATAACAATCCTAAAGCAATAATTATAAGAATAAATAATGCAAATAAATATTCAATTGAAATAAAACCTTTATTATCCATATTTTTTAATTATCTTTGAAATTAATAAAGTTTACTCTAAACAAAAGTCAAAATTGATGCATAATTGTTAAATAATACTAAAGACAAATTGATTAACATGAAAGGAAAAGTTATTTTTATTGGTGCCGGACCGGGAGATCCTGATTTAATCACAGTCAAGGGAAGACGAGTCATAGAAAATGCAGATGTTATCATTTATGCAGGTTCACTTGTAAACAAAGATGTTTTAGCTCCTGCACGCAAAGATTGTGAAATACACAATAGTGCTTATTTAAACCTGGAGGAAACAGACGAAATTATCACAAAAGCTGTTAGCGAAGGAAAAATGGTTGCCCGGGTGCATACCGGTGATCCTTCAATTTATGGTGCCATTGCCGAGCAGATCCGTGAGTTGAAAAAACATGACATAGAATATGAAATCATTCCTGGAGTAAGTTCACTGTTCGGTACTGCAAGTGTGCTTGAAGCCGAGCTGACATTGCCTGAAATTTCGCAAAGTGTTATTATAACCCGTCCGGAAGGCAGAACCCCAAAACCTGACGGTGAAAGCATTTCAAGCTTTTCAAAGCATCATGCCACCATGTGCATCTTTTTAGGCATAGGAATGATTGACAAAGTTGTTGATGAATTGCTTGTAGGATATGAAAAAACCACTCCGGTTGCAGTTGTCAAAAAGGCAACATGGCCAGACCAGCAAATAATTAGAGGAACCCTCGAGGATATTGCAGGAAAAGTTAAAGATGCTAATATAACAAAGACTGCAATGATTGTGGTGGGAGATGTATTAGACCCTGGTGAATTTAATGCATCTAAGCTATATGACAAAAACTTCAAACATGAATATCGTTAATATAAAGTTAGTCGTTTCTAACTTTATATATTATTTTTAAAATTAAGAATCCTGACCGATTAGCTTAACATCATCAAAGGCATCATAATTGTTAACATAAACCATGCACACCTCATCTTTCAGACCGAATATGAAAGCGTAACCCTCATTTTCATATTCCAAAAGATAACCATAATATCCAAACATCTTGGTAGGTGTTCCGCCCAGACTGGCCGAAACCTCCTCACTGTTAAATCCTGAACCTGGCGTTTTGGTAATGCCTATTTCAATATAGTTTTTATCATTGCTCCATCCCATTGCACTGGACTTTACATTGCCGTCAAAACTAACATTGGTCCGTGACGGTTCCTTTACATAATCAGCCGGCAGTTCAAACTTAACATTGTCAACTTCAACTGTTTGTGAATGATTCATAATTAAAAAACTTGAAGCTGCAATAGCCACAATTATTAATGCGACAGCTATCAATACAATATACTTTTTTGAAAAGCCGTTGCGCCTGTCAGGCACTTCCTCTCCGCAGTTAGCGCAAAACAGCGCATCATCTTTTAATGCTTCACCGCATTTACGGCAATACTCAGTCATTTAAATCAAAATCAGTTATATTTGTCTTTAATATCATTCATTAATTTCAATTTAGCAAAAGCAACATCCTTTGGAGCTCTTCTAAGGCCGCAATCCGGATCCAAAAGCAAATTATCTTTTCCAACAATTTCAATAGCTTTAAAAACCAATTTATCAACATCACTTTCACTGTCAACAGTATTGACAGAGGAATCAACACATCCAAAACCTATTTTTTTATTTGAAACTAACGGGTAATTTTTTTCCAGAACATCCAAATTAATGTTATTTCCTGCAAACTCAAAGTCCAGAATATCAACATTGAATTTTGATATATCCTTAAATGCATCCTTTAAAATGCCACACACATGCATGGCCAAAGGCACCTGCAAACCATCATGCAGAATATCTACAGCTTCACGTGCAGTTTTCATGTCAACCATTCCTGTGGAAAGGAACGGTTCATCTATTTGAATATAAACCGGCTCGACTTTCTTTGCTATTGCATCCACTTCATATTTCAGGGAATGTGCCAAATCAATTATTGCATCTTCCTTATTTTTATAAAAACTAGTTATTCTTGAAGAGTGAACAATAGTGTTTGGACCGGTTATAATTCCTTTTACCCCATTTCCTTCAGGAATACTTCCGCCATAATATTCTTTCATTACCTTTTTGGCATATTGTAAATCCTTGATTGAAATTTCCTGTGTTGGTTTTCTGATTTTGGAAACGATTTCAGTATTTCCGTCAACAATTTTCATGCCCGGAATATATTCAGTAAAAATAGAGACCATATCCCCTCTAACCTGACCGTCGGAGATTATGTCCACTCCGGCATCAAGCTGAGCAATGACACTGTCTTTAATAGATTCCTTAAAAGGATCATATGCTCCAATAGCATTTAAAAGTTTATTTTTTGTTGAAGAGGCTTTTTTCACTTCAACTGGAAAACTTCCAACAACTGTTGATTTCATTTTCCTTTACCGGTGTCAAGTTTTCTGATTTTTTCGACTTCTTCTTCATCGATTGGCAGTTCAACAACAGATGTTCCATGGCATGGTTTTGTATAAGGAAGGAATACTGTTCCTTTTTCATGGTCAAATCCGATTGGTATCGGAGGTATTCCAATAACACGAACGCCCAACACCTCATCACCAGGTTTGATATAAACCAAATCATCCGCTTTGAATCTTATAATCATTGCGCAGTCTTTAAAGCCTGCTTTTGAAGCATGTATTTCATAATTATCTGATTGTTGTAAGTAAGTATCTAGACAAAAAGACATATTTATTCAAACTCCTTAATTGCTTTATCGAATTTAACTTTAATCGGTGAAGGATTATGAAAAGCCCTTACGGCAGTGATTATTGCATTGCTTCCGCTCTCTTCAATCATGTTAACAAATTCAGCCACCTCATCAGCATCACGTGAAAATACTAATGCAAGGGATTTGGTTTGAAGAATTTGATCAAATGTTACGAAAAATGATGCTGCCGCATCTTTATGAACAAAACCAACCAATAAATCAAAATCTCCCGGATTGATTTCACCTAAGAGTCTTTCTAAATCAACCAGGTTTAAATGATAATAATCTTCAGGGTCAGATATTTTTACTAATTTTTTGGCAGCCGGGTTAGCTGCGATTGTTGTATCATAACCCATTTTTGTTAATCTATTAAAAACATAAACAGCCATTGGAGTTTGTGATGGAGTTTCCGGACATCCAAGTAATACTAAAGCTTTCATATAACTACCTCTCTATGATCTGGATTTAAGAGTAACTACATTAGCTAAAATTAATGTACCTACAAAAATAAATGTTAATAATGCCATACCGTTGATTGTTCTGTTAAATACAAATAATCCGATTAATGCCTGTGCACAGAATGATGCCAATGCGCCGGTTAATAAAACTTCTCTTCCGAGATATTTCTTATTATTTTTTTCTCTTTTTTCTCGGTATTTCTTCAATACTTTAAAACCGATTACAATTGTTCCAAGTACAAATAGAATTAATCCAAGTAATCCCAATATACCGAAGTCAAAACCATATCCGAAGATACCTGGAAGCATATAATCAATTGTATCCTTTTGGTTTACCAGAATACCGAAAAACATCGGGAACGGAAGACCGAAGAATAAAACCAACTGCATAGGTAATGTAATATAACCTTCAGCAAAAGCAGTTCCGTCAGCTCCCCAATATGAAGCCTGTGCATTGTGTCCGATTAATTGAATGTTATTTAATACTGTTTTAATACTTGATAATGAGTATTGTTCAATCCTGCCTAACCTTAATAACGGTGAAAAGATTGTCATACCAGTAACTCTTGAAATAACTTCTAAAAGAACAAAACCTACACCTGCTGCGCCTAAAAAGATTCCGATTCTTTTTGCTGTGAACACTGATTTTTCTCTGAAGGATTTGGATATCATCAAATATCCGAAGAATAATCCGATTAACCATAACAATAAAAATGACCTGTGCATTAATCCCCCAAATACGGTAATACCTATAAGGAATAAAATTACAAATCTCCTTAAAGGCCGTATATCAACTCCCGATTCCTTCATTACCTTCAGTGAAGCAAGAGCCGCAACTGTACCCAACAATGCAATCGGACCGAATGGATGCGTAAATTCAGCCTGACTTGAAGCAATTACCAAAAGAGCAATATCTCCTCCAAAAATAAGTGTGAAACCGCCCATGATAAACAAAGATAAAAAGGTCACAACACTTAATGATAAAGGAATCAAGTTTAATGCAAACACCCATGCCACAAATAACATTATTCCTACTTCAACAATTAATTGTAAGTGGTTTTGAGCAATTAATAACATATTAAAATCACAATTCTTATTTTTTAAAAAAATTAAAGTGGACTGACCGGGATTTGAACCCGGGGCCTCCGCCATGCCAAGGCGACGATCTCCCATCTGAGCTACCAGCCCAATAACTAATAATAAGTATATAGTAATATATGAAAGTAGTACTATAAAAAACTATTTACTTTTATGTGCCAAATCATATAAATTATCAATAATCACCTGGAATAAATCATCTGTTTTAACATCAATTTTTTCATGCGGATTAACTATGAAGTCAAGAGCCTTTTCTATAACTTCATCAGTATTAATAGACCTGTACATCAAACCCTTATTAATGTAATATTGATCTACAGATAATGTTTCACCAGGATAACAGGAAATAACTGGAGTTTGAAGAATTGCAGCTTCCCGGTTCATTGTTCCACCAGCTCCAATAACCAAATCGGATTTTTTAATAATGCTGGAAGTGTCAACAGGAGGCTTGAGTATTGAAACATTTTCAATTCCTTCAAATATTTCAGCCTGTTCCTTAAATCTTGGCAATATTAAAATATTTGCCACATTTTTCAGTTCATCAACTATTGGAGATAAGACTGATTTCCTGCAGTCAGCATCAAGATATGATGCAAGTGAAGGTTCCGGCCTCATCAATATAGTTTTTGAATGATTCAATTCTAAATTCAAATCATCAAATACATTATCATTATATTTAAAGCTTTTGAAGTGCATTAATTCAGAGGTACCATTGTATGGAACTATAGTGTTTGGATCAGCTCCAAATTTCATAAGTTTCCAAAAATCAATTATATCCGGTGTGATAATCCTATCACATAACGGCAGTGTCAGTTTATTGGCTGCAAGCGCATGTTCGTTATCAAGAACATATAAACTTGGAATTCCCAATCCGAATGTGATTCTTGGAAGTTCTATAGAATGCTTGCTAAGGGCAACATCAATATTCTCACCATGTATAATGTCTACAAGATTATAAACTCTTTGTGTGCTTTCCTTAAGTTTATCGTAAAGGCTTACACCATGTTTTCCAACAGAGATGAAATCGATATCATACATTTCAAGTAATTTATGGATATCACCAAATTGTCTTGCTGTAACAATAACATCCTCACCTTCTGCTTCTAAATACTTTATCACATCTTTAAAAAACCTTACATGAGGCGCATTTGAAATATCTATCCATACTTTCATGTTACCACCTAAATCAATTCATTTAATTCATCGCTTCTTCAATAACCTTAATAATTTCATCCAATCCAGTTCCTTCTTTTAAGCTGGATTTTATAACTTTAATGTTAGGATTTAATCTTTGTGCGTCAGCAACCATCTTATCTGCATCAGCACCCACCGCACTTGCAAGATCAACTTTATTGATTACAACCACATCGGATGTTTGGAAAATTATCGGATGTTTTTCTACGGTGTCGTCACCTTCAGTGACACTTACAACTACAATTCTTAAATGAGAACCTAAATCAAAGTCAACAGGACATATTAGGTTACCTACATTTTCAATTATCACCATGTCCAGGTCATCTAATGGAAGGTCTTCCAATCCGTGACCTACCAGATGTGCATCCAAATGACATTCTTTACCTGTGTTTAAACCCACTACTGGAACATTGTGTTTTTCAATACGGCCTGCATCAAATTTGGAGATTACATCTCCTGCCAAGACACCAATTTTATAATCTGTATTATCAATTATCTCTTCCACAAGGGTTGTTTTACCGGAACCTATTGCTCCTACAAAATCAACACAGAAAATGTCTTTTTCTTCTAAATTTTTTAAGTTTTTATCTGCTAATCTTTTATTAGCGTCCATAATATTTTTTGCCACTTCAACATCAGCCACTTGATGCATATTTTCACCTCTATACTTTTAATCATCAGGTTTTTCAATAACAATATTTTTAACAACAATATCCTTGCCGTTTAAGATTTCAACACTCAAACTGCCGCATTCCGGACATTTGACAAGTGGAGCATAATGATCACTATCATCTAGAATTGCATCACCATGGAAGTCACAATCATTACAATCCATTTCAACCGGAATTTCCTCAAAAATTATTTTTGCATCTTCCATTATCGTATTTTCAATTAGAACTTCTAAAATAAACTCCAATTGTTCCGGATTAATCATTGCTAACCTTCCAACTTCAACAGTTACTTCATTAACATCAGTTGCATTATTCGCTTGGGCAGTTTCTAGTACTGCATTAATAATCCCCTGAGCCATAGATAATTCGTGCATTTTACTACTCCTTTTAATAAATATTAATATTTTAATTTTAGTTTTATTAATTTATAAACCTATTTAATATATTAAGTTTAGTGAAGTAATACTCAATTTAAAAAATTTTTTACTATTAGTAACTGTTGATATTGACAACATTTATATAATCTATAACTTAAAAAATAATACAAAGGAGATAGTATCATGAACTACAAATCAAAGTTCGGTTTTGGCTGTATGAGATTACCTCTGCTGGACCAGGACGACCCGACAAAAATAGACCAGGAACTTTTTAGTGAAATGGTTGACATTTACATGGAAAAAGGATTTAATTACTTTGACACTTCCTATGCATACCACAATGGAACAAGCGAAAAAGCTATAAGAAAAGCAGTGGTTGAACGATACCCACGGGAATCATTTCAAATCTGCGATAAAATACCAACTTGGGCATTAACAAGCGAAAAAGACAATGAAAAGTTTGTAAATGAAATGCTTGAAAGATTGGGAATTGAATATTTTGATGTGCTATTCATACACAACATCAATACCCCGTGGTTAAAACTAGCAGAACAGCACAAATCATTTGAAAACGTTAAAAAAATGAAAGAGAAAGGAACCGCAAAAAAAATTGGATTCAGTTTCCATGATAGCGCAGACTTGCTGGAAAAGGTCCTTGACAAATACGCAGACATCATAGATATAGTCCAGTTAGAACTTAACTACCTTGACTGGGAAGACCCTGCAATCGAAGCGCATAAGTGTTATGATTTATGTGTGAAACATGGCCTTGACGTTTATGTGATGGAACCTCTAAAAGGAGGAGTAATCGTTAATCCAAACGATGAAATAAAAGATTCATTCAAACAGTTCAATCCCGAAAAATCCATAGCAAGCTTTGCGTTAAGATTTTGCGCATCACTTGAAAATGTTAAAATGGTATTGAGCGGAATGAATAAAATGGAAGATTTGCTTGATAACTGTGAAACTTTTGAAAACTTTGAGCCGATAACCGATGAAGAAAAAGACTTTTTAGCAAAAATGGCCGACAAGCTCAACTCAACCCTTGCAGTCCCATGCAGCGAATGCGGATATTGCGTGAAGGAATGTCCTGCAATGATACCGATTCCGGAATATTTCAGATTATACAATTTAAGTACAAACCGTCCGGAATCAGACATCTACAGATTATACTTTGATAAATTAGCTGATGAAAAAGTCCCTGCAGATGACTGTACCTATTGCGGAACCTGTCTTGATTACTGTACTCAAAAAATAGATATCCCTGAAGAGCTTGAAAACGTGTGCGAACACTTTGAAAGCGGATTTACACCATATGCCGGAGCTCCCTAAGACACCCTAATTTTAAGCTCCTTAACCATTTCACCATTTTTATTTATTTTGGATGCCTTTTTATAAAGTTCTATTGCCTTTGCAAACATTCCCGAACTGTAATATATCAATCCCATTAATGCCAATGCTTCAGAGTTTTTATCATCAAAATCCAAAAGCTTTAAAAGAATGTCAGATGCAGTGGCAAGGTCTCCCTGATTGTACAAATCATACGCCTCTTCATATAATGTTTCAACATCATCCAGTGAATTCAAAACAACATCTTCCTTTTGAGACTTATTTACAAGCAAAACTTCAAGTTCATTGGCCATTTCATTTGACCTGTCACAGGAGAGAGCCTTTCTGGTGAACAATAATGCGATATCTTTTTGATCCTGTTCATATAATATTTGAGCCATTAAAGCCAATGCACGAGCATGTTTCTTATCATTTGCAATAATGCTGTTCAAAACATCTTTTGAAGCCGAATAATCCCCTTTATTATATAAATCGTAAGCCTCATCAAACTCATCCGGAATTTCTTCGTTTTCAATTATTATCTCCGAGTGAATTTCACCATCGCAATCATTATTGGATATCAGCTGAAGCATGTAATTTAAAATATATTTAGTGGCATTCTTATGCAATGGTTTGTTATCATTACCGCATTTTGGTGAATAGATACATGAAGGACATCCGCTTTGACATTGACAGTTGTTTAATAGGTTAATAGTGGAGTTTAAAAGTTCAACGAAAACATCAACCGCCTTTTCGCAAATTCCGATTCCCCCTTCATAACCGTCATATATGAATATTGTAGCTTCCTGAGTGTCCTCATGATAATTAGTTGATAGTCCTCCAATGTCAAACCTGTCACACATAGTATGTAACGGGAACAGACCTATTAATGCATGTTCCACACCATGCAATCCTCCTGCAAAAACTTCCTCCTCATTAGGAAACATGTCTTCCAATGTGTCCTTAACCTGTTTTGGTATTGTAAACCATAATCCTTTGGTATTGAATTTCAAAGGAGGCAGATCCAACGGGAAAGTTCCCACGGATTTTGAAAACTGCATTTTCTTATATTTAAAATAATCTTCACTAACTGTCAGTTCCCCAAAATGAATTGACAGTTTGCCGTATTTTGTTTTTGACAGTTTCTTTTTAATGTTAGTGTCAGTCTGATTTAAAACCATCGTATGATAGTCCACCGTCTGTTGGGACACATTTACAAATCCGTTTTTTAGATTAACATCATTTACGACATATGTGTCCCCTTTATTGATTAAAATAGCTCCTTCATGGGCTTCTCTGTAAACCTGGGATCTTTCCATAGTCTCAAGAAGTTTACCGTTGTTCATTATTTTGAACTCTTCTGAGGATATCTGGTCCAAGGAATGGTCCATTGCGGGATTGTCATCATAAGGATAGATAAAATCCCCTTTATGATTTTCATATAGATCTTTTTTCAAGATCAGTTTGTCAATAACATCCTGTGAAATTCCAAAGTATTTTTCCGATTCTCCTCTTTGAAGAGGCAGTTCCTTTGCTGCACACAATAAATGAGCTTCCTGCAAAATAGGATTTGTCAAATCAATAATTGCATTCTCATGAGGTTTGTCAAAGAAAAATTTGGGATTGTTCATGAAATACTGGTCAAGCTGATTTTCAAAAGCGATTAATACTGCAAGAGATTTCTGACTGCTTCTTCCTGCACGTCCGGCCTGCTGCCATGTTGAAATCATGGTTCCGGGATATCCTGAAATGATGACCGCATCAAGAGAACCTATATTTATTCCCAGTTCCAGTGCATTGGTGCATGTTACCCCCAAGTATTTTCCGCTTTTAAGACCATCTTCTATTTCACGCCTTTCTGAAGCCTGATATCCTGCCCTGTAAGCAGCAATTCTATGTGCCAATTGCCCTTTAACCTGACCCATATCTTTTTTAGCCCACATTGCGATTAATTCAGTGGTTTTTCTTGAAACTGTAAAGCACAATGTTTGAATATTTTTAAGCATCATATACATGAATATGTTTTCCGTTTCCATGTGAACAGAAGGCGCATTTTGAGAATTGACCTTTTTTCTAACATAATTCTTAAATGGATTGTATAAAATAAAGTCTTTTTCTCCGCTTGGGGAAGTGTCATTATCCACCAATTTAAACTCTTCACCGGTTAACCTGTTTGCAAGCTCCAGAGGATTTGCAAGGGTTGCTGAGGATAAGATAAATTGAGGATAAGCCCCATAAAAATTGGCAATTCTTTTTAATCTTTTAATCAAAAATGCAACATTTGAACCGAAAACACCCTTATAATAATGGGATTCATCAATAACTATGTATCTTAAGTTTTTATAAAATCTTGACCATTGATGATGCCAGGATAAAATTAAATGCAACTGATAAGGATTTGTCAATACGATTCTTGACTTTTCACGAATTCCCCTTTTATTTTCACGAGGTGTGTCCCCATCATAGGTTCTCGGCCTGATTTTAATATCCAGGTCATTTTCCAGGTTTTCCAGAACATGCAGCTGGTCATTGGACAGTGCTTTTGCCGGATAGATATATAATGCGGTTGCATCATTGTCTTCAATCATGGTCTCCATTATAGGCAAATTAAAAGCTAAGGTTTTGCCTGATGCTGTAGGAGTTGTGATTATTACATTCTCACCATCTTTAATTGCATCATAGGTTTCCGCCTGATGCTGATATAATTTGACGTCTTTTGCTTTGAGATAATCAACAATTCTTTCATTCAAATTGTCAACTTTTTTAAAGCTGGCTTTCTTGGCGGGAATTGTTTCTATATGGGCAATATTTTCCCTATACCTCACATCATTTTTAAACATATCAATTTTATCAATATCAGACATAATATCAGCTAATTTTTTTGGAAATTTAACAATTCATTCAATACTATTATCATTTTGTTAATAAGTATATTTAAATTAAACCAGAGAGCATTTGAAAAATAATATTTAGATGAAAATTAGTAGTGAAAATCTTTTTGAAAAAAGTTAGAAGCAAAATTGCTTCTAACTCATGCATATTATGGAAGAAAAATCACTCCCATAATAATAAATATTATTTTACATTAATATAACTTTTTATTTTTAATCGCATTGCAATGAATACTTTTCAAATGGTCTCTCAATTACTTTATAAATTAAAAAGTAAATAAATTAATCCATATTAACATAATGAGGGAAAAAATGATATCACTAAAAGAATTTGAGGAAATCGTAGTAAATGTACTTGAAAGAGACATTTCTTCAAATGAAGATCAAAAAAAAGCCATATTGTCAAGGCCCAACCAATCATTATTCCTAGTGGCCGGACCCGGAAGCGGTAAAACCACCGTAATGGTATTGAAAATATTGAAATTCATTTTTGTTGATGATATCCGTCCGGATGAAATATTTGCAACAACATTTACAAGAAAAGCCGCTGAAGAGTTATATTCAAGAATCTTAGGCTGGGGAGATCAGATTAAAAATCAGATACTTGACAATACTGATGATTTTGATAGAATTAAAAAAGTCATTAAAATCGATTTCAATCAGATTAATGTGGGCACGATTGACAAATTAGCAGAAGAAATCATGAGACAGCACAAGGAACCCGGAACCAATCATCCTATTATCATTGAAGAATTTGTTGCAAACTCAGCAATGATAAAAATACTTAGCGAAAATGAGATATATAAAAATGAAAGCTTACAGGATTATCTTAAAAATTTAACCGGAAAGGAAAAGCTGGATGAACCTTCAAAGATGAGCAGAACATTGCTTGAAATAAAAGACAGAATCTATCAGGACCAGGTTGACATTGAGGAATTATACAAAATAAACGAACACAACAAAGGAATGAAAATCATTCTCGAATGTATAAGAAAATATGAAGAAATCTTAACCGGCAGAAACACCATGGATTTTACAATGCTTGAATCAAGATTTTTAAATTTAATGAAACAGCACAAATTGGACCTGTTTTTGGACAATGTGAAAATCGTTTTAGTCGATGAATATCAGGACACAAACCTGATTCAGGAAGACATCTATTTCACCATTGCAAAATCCGCACTGAAAAATGACGGCAGCATCACAGTTGTAGGAGATGATGACCAGTCCCTTTACAGATTTAGAGGAGCTACCGTGGATTTATTTACCAACTATAAATCACGTGCGAAAAGCAAGCTCGGCATAGATGTGGAGGAGATTAATCTAAAAACAAATTACCGTTCAACGGAAAATATCATCGACCTTTGCAACCATTTTGTGGAACTTGATGAAGACTATCAGCTCGCAAGGGTGAACGACAAGCCCAAAATCATTGCACCAGATTTTGAAAAGGATAAAATGCCCGTATTGGGATTATTTAGAAATAATGTGGAAATGCTTTCAAAATCATTGTCCAATCTTATTTCAAAACTCATCAACAATGGAGAAGTTAAACTAAAAGTTTTAAAGGTGCTTGATGAAGACTACTTTAAACAGGTTGACGGCGATATTGATATTGCCAAATTACAGCAGATTAATGCCCAAAAAGAAAAGGAAGGTAAAAAAATTGATAAAATTACCCTTAAATTAGATGAGGAGTATGGTTCTGCATCAGATATTGCGATATTATCCTATTCACCTAAAGAAAAACAATTTGGAAACAATTCCCTTTTATATTATTTAAGAAAACATCTCAAAAAGCAGAGAAAACCTATTGAAGTATTTAACCCCAGAGGAATTGAACTGCAAAAAGTCGAAGTTGTTGAAATCTTTTGCGGATTGATGCTTGAATGTATTGACCCTGAAGGTAAAATACAGATTAGTGATAAAACCATTCCCAATTTGGCCAAGATAACAATGAATAAATGGAGAGTGAAAGCCCGTGAATACATTAAGCTTAATCCGGAACCTCATGAACCTATAAATTTAAGTCAATTTGTACTTTACTGGCAGAACAGAACACCAAGAAAAAGAGAAAAATGGCCTAAAAAAGCCGGTCTAATGGAACTGGCATATAAATTGATTACATGGATTGATGAGTTACAGGAAGATGTTGAAGGAATTGTATATCTTGAAGCGATTACCAAATCCATAACCCAAACAGGATTTTTCAGCAAATATTACTCACACATTTCATTCGTTAATAAAGAAGAGGAAAAAGCTTCTATTTTAGAGGCAATCTGGAATATTTTTATACCTTTGTCAACAGGAGGCATTCAGATTGACGAATCACTTCTTGAAACACTGCCTGAAGATAGAGTGAATGTTTTATCAATTCATCAGTCTAAAGGGCTGGAATTTCCTTTAGTAATAGTGGATGTCGGTTCCAAATTCAGAGACAACAACATTAAAACACAAAGGCTGAGGTTTCCCAAAAAACCTGCCAAAAATATCAGCATCGAGGATACAATACGCCAATATAGTGAACTTGGAGATTCAAAAAGAAGTGAAAAGGACAGGTCATTCGATGATTTGACCAGACTTTACTTTGTTGCATTTTCCAGAGCTGAAAGCGTTTTAATATTGGTTGGTCTTAATAATGCAATTGAAGGATATAAACGTAAAGACAAACACTTCAATATCCCGAACGTGGCACTTGGATGGAGTAGAAATGAAAAATATATCGGATTTGATGAAATTTACTTAATTTAGGAGATTAAAAATGAAATTACCTTCAAGATCAAAATCATACATGATACCTGAATACAGTCTGACAGGGGATTTGCTGTCTTTTTTAACATGCAATTTGCAATACAGATACCAGAACAAGGGAACATTACCTCCTTCAAAACCCGTTCAAAGATGGTTTGGAGAGTTTATTCATGGAGTTATGGAAGAAGCTTATCTTCAATGGGATGCGACAAACAAACAGTTCCCGTGGAATTGGAAAAGAGACATCAGACCGATTGAAGATATGATTGACACCAGATTACAGGTTGACGGACTATACCCTTATGATGAAAAATTGTTTTACAGCCTGCTGAATAGTGAACTGACAATTGAAGATTTAAATGAGCATGACCATAAGAAATTAGCCAGCGCAAGAGCTGAAAAGGCCATAAATGTATGGGGTCCTCATCTGTTTCCTCTGATCGATTCCAGTGAGCTTTTAATAAAAGGCTTAAGAAATATGCCCAATTATGATGAAAAAACCAGCAGATCAAATTATTATGGGATTAATGGTGTTGTGGATGTATTGAGTTCCATGAAAATCAATAAAAATATAAATCAAAGCAATTTGGATAATTACAACAATAAAATTATTGAATTTCTTAAAAAAGATGAAAAATTCCGTGAAAAGATAACTCAATTCACTCAGGGAGATGAATATGAAATCATTATTGATTATAAGGGCATGAAAAGACCTCCTGAAAAAAACAATAATACTTTCAACAATCCATGGGAAAATCATAAACAGCAGATTTTAACGTATTCCTGGCTTAGAAGTCAACAGGAAGATTCAAAACCTATATTTGCAGGGATAATATTTTATCTTAATGAACTTGTACCTTCAAAGGAGGATTTGGTTTTGATTCAAGAGGAGATTGCAAATGATTTAACCGACGATGCTATAGATTACGGCAAATATAGTGAGGATGTTGAATCAATAATGAACTGGAATAAAGATGACAAAGCTCCTGAATTAAGTGAGGAATTCAAAATATCAAGATCAATCCGCATAATTAACATCGACGAGGACGAAATAAAAAATTCCTTAGAGAAATTTGACCGGGTAGTGTTTGATATAGAAAGTTCATTAATTAAGGAGATTAAGGGATGTAAAATCCAAGATGCATGGAAGGGCGAATCTGATGAAAGGACATGTAAAGCATGTGATTTCAGAACATTCTGTAAAAATAACAGTGTTAAAACAAAAGATATTAAAATTCCATAGCATAAATAATTAAATCAAGGTGATTACATGACTAATAATTTGGAGATTAACAAAAAATATTGTGAAGTCATAGAAAGTAAAATTGCTCTTGATGCAAAACCTGTAGCAATGAAACTGATTAAAACAGAAGAAGACCTGCCTGAAGGCATTGATTTAATTGATGAAAAAATCAGACACTGTGAAATGGTCAGAAAAGCTTCCCTTGGAGATGCATTTTACTCCACAATCGACCAGCAGTTATGTTTAGGAGGAGCTGGAGCCATCGGTCTTAGAGAAATGCCTGAAAAACTGGCAAATGGTGAAAAATACTTTTCATTAGGCAGGTTTAAAGACCTGGAAACTGCAAAAAAACTTACCGCTGATTTATCCATCATCGAAGAGAGATCCTTTGCAATCGTTTATGCTCCTTTAGATGAAGCTGATTTTGAAGCTGATGTGATACAGATTATCACCAGCCCAGTAGGCGGAATGAAACTTGCACAAAGTCTGGTTTATGAAACCGGAGAAAAAGCAAGCGGATTATTCGCAGGCATCCAGTCATTATGTGGAGATGCCTTTTCAAAACCATATCTTGAAGAGGGAATCAATTTCACTTTAGGTTGTGACGGTTCAAGAAAATTTGCCGACATCAAAGATGAAGAAATGGCAATCGGCATCAGCAAATCAAAAATAGAAGAAGTTATTGAAGGTCTTGAATCAATCTAGGAGACTTAAATAATCATCATAATGATTTATATTTAATAACTCTTTTTCATTTTTTTCTTTTATTCCATAAAATGTATACCCGTCATCAAATATTTTTCTAAGAATTGGATTTAAGTTGTCATCCTCATTTTCCAGATATTTCATTAAGTTTAAGCGTGGCGCTACAAAAGGCATTCCCAATCCTTCGGCAGTATCCAACAAACCTGTTTTTCTCCTACGCAATATTGATATTGTTTTATAAGGATTCTGCGAGTTCCGGCTTTGTTTAATCATTTCTTCAAATGTTTCAGGCAAAACTGTCGGCTGGTCTGCAGTGATGCATAAAGCAAAATCAGATTCGGAATTTACCAAACCATTGTATAATGAGGTTGACAAACCTACATCGACAGGATTGTTTTCAATGAATTTAACATCACCTTTATAATTATCAAAGATAACTTCCTTTATTTCACAAGCATAATGGCCAAGTACCACAATGCATTCATCTACATCTAATGATAATGCATTATCAATAGTGGTCTCTATAACTGTTTTTTCATTAAATGGCAAAATAAGTTTATTGGTCACTTTGATACCACGGGAAATCTGATCTTTGCGCATTCTGGAATTCTTACCCGCAGCAGTAATAATTGTAGAAATAGACATAAAAAAGAAATATTTAAAGATATATTCAATCATTAGGAATATATCTTACAATTTGGGCATAAATTCCCATTCCAGTTCCTTCACCTTCTGTCCACATTTTGATTTGAACCGGATAATCATGATTATTGTAAACAGTAATATCCTGAGCAGGATTATATCCGAATAAAACTGCATCCTCATCCCAGCACATACCTACTGGAAGGTCAAATCCTTCAGAAGTAACAGCTGCCCTTAATGCTCTTGCTGACGGACATACTCCATGAGCCGCACTTCCGCCAGGTGCTGAAGCATCACTAGCAGATTCAAAGTAAACATAATCTTTACCGCTTGCAGTGGAATTAGGTGGTATTACAGTTCCATTCCATGCATCAACAAATTGTCTTGCATTCACTTCCCTTATTGCATCACCATATTCAGGGTGTGAACCTAAAGATGTACCATAAGCTTCACCGCCTTGTTCGGTGTAATTTCCGGCATACAATAAAATTGGAGATCCTGTTGGATATTCAGATGCATAATCTACCATGTCCTGACCAAATATTTTAGGCACATCACTTGAACTGATGTTGTTCCTTCCATCTGAAAAGCCGACCATTCCTTTTTCTAGAGTGAATGTTGATCCTACCTGCGCATCATAATTATACCAGCTTGCAATTGTAGATGCGTTATAATAATCATTATGATACTCTAAATTTTTAATTTGATCTACAGGAACTGATTTAACTTTTTTGCCATCCTCATAGACATCTACACCAGATGCAGTTTTCTCCAACCATTTATACGGAGCACTATATGCCCATACATAGTTGTCAGGTTCTTTAACAACTAATTTATCTCCTGAAAAAGTTAAAAATCCAGGACCATCAACGTTTACAACATTTCCATATGAATTTATACCTTCACCGGCAACAGTTGAAAAATCGAATGGAACGACACCAGTTGATAGAGCTATTAACATGCCATGTAAATCAAAAGCTTGAACTTGATGTGTTAAAAATGCAAAATTGCTCAACAGCGGAACTTGAACTGGATCAGTAGTCCCTACAATTGATTGATTTTCGAATACTGATTGGCCGATAGGGAGATTATATTCTTTTGCTATAGAATCTGCTGTATAATTATTCATTGCAGTACCTGAAACTGCAAGAAATATGCTCAATACAATTAAAGCTATAAAAATTACTATAGAAATTTTTCTCCAACCACTACTCATTTAATACACCTAAAATATTATCGATTTATAATTTTAGCAAACCTATTATAAATATGTTATTATTAAATCTATAATTTCTCAGAAATCTGTTTAATTCTTTCTTGAATATCAATCAGAACATCTTGACCGTTACCACCAATGAGAATAGCATCCTCATGAGAATACTCTGCAACCAATTCTATAATCTGATCAAGAGTATTTACAGTTATTATATTTCCCATATATCCTAATGAATTAAGCCTGTATATCGCCATGTCCAGAGTATCATCCAAACCTGGAAACAGCACAATGACTTCGGGATTATAATTTACGGCAACATCCAAAATATCCAGCCTATGAGTTTCATTATGTCTTGGAGTTCCAATAAATAATGCATAAAAATCTTTTTCAGCTAAAACTGAAGCTAAAGCGTCGGAATTATCAGTTTTTCCAACATAAACGTCAGCATCATTAATTTTATAAACATCCAATCTGCCTTCAACTGCCTTGAAATTCTTAAGAGATGATTTAACAACATCTTTTGAAATTTTAAGTTCCCTTGCAATGGCAGTGGCAAGACCTGCATTAAGCAGATTAAATTCACCAACCAATTTCAATTCATCCTGATAAGCAAAATATGGAATCGTTTTATTGGCGGCTTCTTTAAAATCAGAGTTAAAATCCTGATTGAAAGCGGTAAATATTGTCTTATTTGAAAAAAACCGGACTAATGAATTTTTATAATTTGCTATAGTCTTGTGAACATCCATATGGTCGTTACCGATATTTGTCAAACCGACCATATCAAAATCAAAGCAGTAATTGGCAAAATCCAATGTCATGTCACATACTTCAACAAGTAAAATATCATAATCGTCGTCCTGAGCTTCCAGAATCAAATCATAATAACCGGAAAATCCTCCACCACCATTTCCTCCAACTAATACCTTTTTGCCGGCATCTTCCAAAATGGTTTTCAGCATGTGAACAGTAGTGGTTTTTCCGTTAGTTCCAGTAATCCCAATAGTGAAGATATCCTTGTGCTTTGTAGCAACATCACATAACAAGTCACCATCTTCCAGCAATCTCTCAGCAAAAGAACCTCCAAACATGCTTGGACTAATTGCAATGGCATCACAGTTTTCAATAGCATATGAGTTTGTAAAACCCAAATCAACAGTTATATTCTCTCCAACTATTGAAACGGTTTGTTTATCATCAATCATGTTCATAGATAACATTGGCAAATCCAAACCGGATAAATCAACATTAATATTCAAATCAGTAGCATAAACTTCCCAACCATGTCTTAAAAGAGAGTTTACCGCCTTTTTACCTTCTACACCCAATCCAATTACTGCAGCTTTCATAAAAAATAATTCCTACTTATTAATAATATAATCTTAATTTTTTAAATTAATAAAGATTTTTATATAACTAGCACCGGATTTCGACAAGACCTTATGAACTTTAAATATTAAAAGCACATAAAATAATAAATGACAATACAAAAGTTTAATAAGTTTTTTGACAAGTTATAAAAGCAGGCGATTATATGTTTGAAAATGACAGAGACAATAAAATTTACAATTTGATTATCACTAATGGAATTGATAAAAATAATGAATACGGCCAATTTACAGAAAAACTCTTTTCAAAAACTGATTTTCTATGGAAAGAATCTATATCAGGAGAATATGCAACCGCAGGAGAGGGATTTTATCAAAAAATTGATAGAATCATCATGTTAGCAGGCATTTATAATGACAATAAGGAATTGTTCACAGATTTATTAAAAGCAAGCAAAGATTATGATATACCAATAGTTCTTGTAAGACCATACGGGCTTGAAGAAGTTCCGGAAATATTAGAAGAACGTGCTGCAACCATCGTGGGATGGAATGCCAACTGTATCATTGATGCAATTAAAGATGCACCAGAAACGATGTAAAAAAAATAAGGTAATAATGTATTTACATTATTACTTTTGAAATACCATTTTCCTTTTCCACTTTTATTAGATTATCCGCAGCGTTTTCAAGTTGAGCTTCATGAGTCACAATAATCATTTGAGGCAATGAAGACATTTCCTTCAACAGATTAATCAATTCATGTCTTCTTGAAGCATCCAAATGAATTGTTGGTTCATCTAACAAAATAGTATCCAATTCACCGTTAGCCATTGCTTGAGTAATACCCAATCTTAAAGCAAGTGCAATAGCTATTTTTTCACCACCACTGACCATACTCATTGATGATTCACCTTCAGGACCGTAAACTGTGACCTCATAGTCATCATCAATAGTTAAATCAGAATAGTTGAAATTAAATTCCTTAAAGAATTCCTTGGTGTGTTTTTGAATTGCAGGGCGTGAAATATTTCTTAAATCTTTTTGTATTCCTCCACGGCTGTACAGTTCACGGATATGTTTTAAAAGACTGATATATTCATTGACATTATCATATTCCTGTTTGAATTTGGATGCCGTTTTAATTTTTTCAGCCAAATCCTGAAGAACAGCAATTGATTCTTTTGCTCTGCCTTTAATTGTGAAAAGCTCTTCATTAAAAGTATTTTTCCTTCTTTCGTAGCGTTCGAAATTATATAAAATCTGCTCGTATTTCTCTTCATCATATAAAGAAGCCTTGATTTTATTTTCAATGATATCTTTCTGATTTAATGAAACACCAATGTCTTCCTTAATTGAATCCAATTGAGTCAAATATGAATTTTTATTCTGAACAAATCCTTTTAACTGATTGTATTGTTCATTTTTTTCTTTCAAATCATCAATACGATTTTTAAGTTCACTAGGACTAATGTCTCCGCTTAAATGAGGGTCCTGATCAATGGCCAATTTAATATTGGTTACATGATTATCGATTTCATTTCTCACTTGTTTTAATTTATATTGAGCTTCAGTTTCACTGCCTAAAACATCTAAAGCACCTTTGGATTGAATGTAAGAATCATGATCTTGTTTAAAGGATTCACGTTCTTCTTTTTTAGTGGCAATGACCAATATTAACTCACCAAGTTTATTGCTGATGTATTCCTTAGCCTCTAAATCTTCATCCATTTTATTTAATCTAATTAGCTCATTTTGCAGATGTTCAAATTTCTGTTTATATTCTATTATACTTTTGGACAGCTCTGTGAGATTTTGATGTTTTTCTTCAAAGCTATTCTTATTTTTAGTCAATAAACGAACATCTTCTTCATTTTGAGTAATTAATTTTTCATTCTCCTCAATTTCACCAGTATAATGTTTAGTCAACTCTTTTTTCTTATAAGAACTGATATCGGATTGACATACAGGACATTTGTTGTCAATACCATCCAAATCTTTCAATGGTTTTTTACAGGCTTTGATATTCTGTTTATAAACCACAATGTCTTCATTTTTAGTAATGATTTCCTTATTCAAATCATCAATTTTGGAAGATGTTTCTTGGATAAATTCATTGGTGGCATTCTCAAGATGATTGAAATCATCAATTTCAGCTAATTTATCTTGATCTAAACCATAATCCTGCAGTTTATCTTTAGACCTTGAAAAGAATTTGTCAATATCATTTCTTTCCTCTTCAATGTTTTTGAGCAATTCTTTTTTGTCCTTTTCAAGTTTAGCCATTGCAGCCAATTCTTTTTCAAAGTTATTTTTTTGGTCGGTTAATCTGGAAATATCTTCATCGGAAGAAAGATAATTATTATATCCCTCTTTTTTAGAGGAAACTATTTCTTTTTGTTCGGAAATGGAATCCAATGTATCTTCAATTTCCTCTTCTTGTTTTTTTAATGACTGGATACTTGTTACTGATTTTTCAAAATCAAGATAAACTTCCAGTTTAGAAACATATTTTTCCAATCTGCTGATTTCTTCTTCAGCTTCACGAATCTTATCCAGGCTTGATTGAACCCTGCGTTTATCCTCATCCAATTTGGCGAAGGTTTTTTCTTCCATTTCCAAATTTTTAACTTGAGTTTCATAGATTTCTTTTTCTCTTTCCATGTTTCTTTTATTTTCAGAAATTTCCCTGAGCAATCCGTCAACTTCATCTATCTGCTCTTCCAGTTCATAGCCTCTCTGTTTAAGGCTTTCCAATTCAGATTTTTTCTTTTGATAATTTTCAATTAATTCATTAGAATTATATAATTTACCACTTAACTCGGCCAAATCAGATTCATAATCTGTTATGAATGGCAATAAATTTTTCCAAGCTTTTTCCAAGGAGTCAATGCCTAACAATTTACCTATCAATTGTTTTTTCTCAGCAGGAGTTTTATCTACCAATTCTGCAATTTCACCCTGTCTAATGTAAATTGCATTTAAGAATAAATCAGAATCAATATCTAGAATTTGACGAATTTCACCTGCAACTTCCTTGTCTCCTGTGCAGACGTGGACATAACCTCCTTCAGAGGAAGTTCTTTTATAAAGTGAGGATTTTAAATTAGATTTTTTCTCACGAATGATTTTATAATCCCTATTATTGGAACTGAATTCCAATTCAACAGACATGGTATTTGCATTATTTCTAACCAGATCATCAATTTTTTTAGCAGTGTGCTGTTTGAATAATGCAAAACTAATTGCTTCTAGAATGGTTGATTTACCAGCTCCGTTTTCACCTACAATAACACTTATACCTTTATCAAACTGAATAACTGTGTGCTGATGTGATTTGAAATTATTCAATTTTAATTTTGTGAAAATCATTCTGAAACCTCCTTGCCGAATGTTACCTGCCCATCTTCTTTTTCTTGTGAAGGCTGATCATTTTCCACCGGCTCTGTTTTAAATTCCGAGTCTTCATCCACATCATTATAATGAGCATCGAAGTATTGGTGAATTAATTCTCCTGATTCATCAATCTTATCTTTTGAAAGCAAATGATACAAGTCAATAGCAAGAGTTGTAACATCACTATTGCCGTATCCCTGAAGTTTACTTTCAATCAATTGTTCTGGACCCAATTTTTTGGATTCAACCTCAAGAAGTTCATATTCTTCACCTGCCATTATGAATGTAGGCCTAATCATTAAAGCCAAATCTCCCAGCTGTTCTTTTATGATTTCATAAACTCGACTGGTGTCTGATTCAACATCCTTGATAGTTAATTTTAAAATAGGTTTTTTATCAAAGCCCTTGATTATTTCTTTAATACTTGCAATTCCACTTTCCAATTCATTGTAATTTATATTTTTTTCAATAAATTCACGTGGGATGTCAACTTTCACCCTTTTAATAACCGGTTTGGAACCATCAAAATCAACTACCACAAAACCTTTGCCATTTATTCTGTAATCTGCTAGTTCAGATGTTTTCCATATTTCACCAGATCCAGGATACACTAATCTTCCTTTACCGTAGGCATCATTAACATATTTATGAATATGACCCAAAGCATAGTAGTCAAAATTATCCGGAATCTCTCCGATTTCCAATTCATAGTTCAAACTGAAATATTTATCAATGCCCTGGTGCAAAACAAGAATTGATTTATCATGATGATTTGCCTTTTCGGATAACTCAGCCAATTTGCTTTTAAGAGCCTTTCCATGTGAGGCAGGATAGTAAGGAAGTCCCGCTATGAATATATCACCATGCATATATGTCGGATTAATTGTACTGATTACTTTTAAACCCAATTTTTTAAAAATTACATGTGGAGGAATTGATCCCTTACGCATTACCACATCATGGTTTCCGGCTATTGCATACATAGGAATTCCGGCACCCCTTAATTTTAACAGCCCTTTTTGGAAAGTTAAAAGTGCCATCGGTGAAGGTCTTGCGGTTTCAAATAAGTCCCCACTATGTATTACAAAATCTACTTTTTCTTCTATTATTTTATCTATAACCTTATCAAACACTTCATAAAAGTCTTTTTCCCGTTCAAATAAACCATATTGACGGTAACCCAAATGAGTGTCTGCTAAATGTGCAAATTTCATTATATTACCTTTTTAAATTTTTTGTATATAACCAATTTAAACACTATTTCAAGCATTTAATGTGTATTAGTATATTTAAATCCATATTTAATAGTTTGCCTTGAAATCAGTTGAAAACAAATCAATATTGATATAACCTCATTGAATTTCCCGCTTTAAGAAGAAAGAAAATTCTTTCCAAATAAAGTAAAAATTAATTATGAAAAAATATGATAAAATTGAAAATAATGGGATTAATAAAGATATCCCATGTCCATAAGTTCCTCATTTTGTTTATCTATTTCTTCAGCTTCCCTTTTCAATGAATCCTTAAAATGAGAAATGATATCCATATCATCCCCATGAGTACGGCCCTGGAATTTATCAATTTTAACAAGAGTAGGCACTTTAGTCATCAAACCTAAAACAATCGCTTCACCTACATTTAAAGAAGGCAGCTGATTTACCAGATCCTGTGACAGGCTTTCACTTGCAGATTGAACATGCCTTTGGTCTTCAGGTTCAACAAGCCTTAAAATAATCATATTGTTCATTTGTGATAATGCATCATGATCCACCGTTTTCGGTGATTGACTTACCAGACACAAACCTAATCCAAATTTACGTCCTTCTCTGGCCACTCTCTGAATCCAACGTTTAGAATCACTATCACGTTTATTTGGAGCTAAAATATGAGCTTCTTCAAGAATGTAAAAAACAGAGTTATCCAATAATTCCTCTTTATTTCCACTGTTGGCAGCAATTTTGGAGCGTTTCAGTGAATTTCTAAGTATATGGCTTACAAGAACACTTGCAACCGATTCATCAACCTGACTTAAATCAAGCACATTGACATGGGCTTTTTTAATACTTGTGAGAATATTGCCGGCATACTGGTCGAAGAGATTTGAGTACTTATCCATTGAATCATCAATCTTATTCATTACATCAACGATTCTTTTATCGGAATTCTCATCCAAAGATTCCTCCTGCAGTATATCATACATTAACTGTAAGAAATTGTTTTCATGCGCAACACCATCTTCAATTTGTTTTTTAACTTTTTTAAATGCTTTTCTGAAATAACGTTCCTGAAGGTATGCATTGCTTGGAATATTTACCAGTTTTTTAATTTCATGAAATGTCATGTATTTCGGATTAATTTTTGGTTTGATTACATTCACATTACCGTTTGGGAATTCTGCTCCTTTATATTCCCCATGCATATCAAATACAAAAACAGGCACATTATAATACAGTAGCTGGTCGATTAATACTGAAACTGTATTTGATTTTCCGGCTCCTGTCATTGCAAGAATTGCCAAATGTCTTGACAGTATTGGATTTGCATCCACATTGACTTCCACATCACTTTGATTCACTAATGTTCCAAGTTTTATTGGATTTGTAACTTTAAATATCTCTTTTAGTATTTTTGCATCTGCAAGTTGAATTTCAGTTCCTGGAAGAACTGGAGTTCTTGGCAATTTTAAATTATCGTTTACATCCCCCAGGATTTTCACTTTGCCTCTTATGTAGTTGTCTTCAACACCTATCTTAGATATCTTTTGAATTGCTTTAAAATCATTTATATCAACATTCAGTGCATCGTTGCCTCTAACTAAATTTTCCACCATTCCCAATACTTTTTTCCCGTCATATTCTATTGTTACATATTGGCCAACTTGCGGCATTTTATCTGAAATGAATGTAACTTCATTTAAATTGGTTTCTCCCACACAGATTCCCACTACCATGACATCACTTCCCTATTTGTTGTCTCATAAATCTTAGCTATTTTCATCAGTTCCTTCATATTCCTGCCGGTTATCACCACATCATTATGAGCCTTGTTTAAAAGATACGGATAACCTTGAACAGATAAGACATTAATTTTACGTATAATCTCAAATACTTCCTCTTTTGTAGCCTTATAAGGTAATTCCACTTTTAGGATATTTTTATTATCCTGAAGGCGAACATAAAAAATTGTAAATGTCAGACTTTTAAAAAAGTCATTGAAAAATGGAAACGGCGCATTCTCATAAACTTGCTTATGCTTTATAATTGTCATTCCCTGTTTTTTGGTGAATTTATCAAGAAATGCAATATCTGGAATATTCCACTTAAACAATTCATTATCAGAGGATGTTTTAGAAATTGAAATAATTCTTTTTCTGAACTGTAGAATTTCCTTTAAAAGAATTATCTTTTCAACAGATGCCAAATGAAGATTGTACTCTTCAATTTTATTGGCATCATCAGTTTTTGGCAATTCCACAAGCTTTAAAGAATCCCTGATTTCAGGAAATACCAAACCGTATTTTCTAATGCTCAATCTTCGTTCAAACTCCGCCAATAAAGAGTCATCAAGATTGTCTTTAAGTTTGGAAGGCATTTTTGCACCTCTCGGAAAGGCATTTTGAAGGTCTCCCAAAATAGATCCGTCAAACATGTAATAGTCCACATTATACTCTTTCATTGTCCGTATAGCACATTTCAACTCGTAAATTGCCATATAATTACTTAAAAGTTCATCAAGAAATGACACATGGGAAATATCGAAGATATCCGAGTCGTCTATTTTTTTAATTTCGCCATCGTAAATAATGGATTCCGCACCGACCGCACAGAAGTTGGTGGTTAAAAACTTCTTTTTGTTAAAGCTTCCGTCACCGGCCGCAATGGAGAAATTACTAGTGCTTTCACCAATCTTCCTATCAAACCATTTATATTCCAGTTGAGAGTCAATATCGGTTTCAGAACTTATTTCCCGAATAAATCCCCTTTTAGCGATGGCCTTTTCATATAATGAATTTAACATGAATATCACTCTACTAGCAAATATTATTTAAATCTTTAATTATACTATTAATTTTAATATTATTTAAATCAAATTAGAGAGCATTTGAAAAGTAATATATAAGAAAAAAAGAGTTTGAAGAGCAGTAATTAACACTACTCTTTTGAAGCTTTCAAGATAGCTCCAGTTATTTCTTGAATTTTAGCTTGAACATTGTCCACTTCTTCCACAACAGTACCGGTGACAATAATATCTCCACCAACTTTAGCAGCCACATACGCAGCTTTACCGTCACGGATTCCTCCACCCACAACAACAATCATGTTTTCTGTCGCTTTTTTGGTGTATGCCACCATTTCCGGAGGAATAGGTTTATCAGCGCCGGAACCTGCTTCAATGTAGAAAAATTTAAAACCGAACATTTCAGATGACATTGCATAAACCGCAGGTATTTTAGGTTTATTTCTAGGAACCAGTTTTGCATCTCCTACCCAACCAACAGTTCCTCCAGGTTCAGCAACCATATAAGCCATGGAAAGTATTTCCATACCTGATGCTTTTACTGCAGGTGCTGCTAATGCCTGTGCACCATTAATCCAGTACGGATTTGTGGAATTGACATAACTCATATAAAATATCGCATCTGCATATTTGCTTATGCTGCTTGTATTTCCGGGAAAAATAATAATAGGTACAGCAATGTTTTCGGATAATATCTTACAGGTATTGTCCACATCATCCCCGTTAACAGTGGATCCTCCAATCATTATTCCATCAGTCCCTCCTTCAATAGCCTGAGTGGCTATTTCCAAAGCTTCCTCAGGAGTCTGTTCGTCAGGATCAATTAAAGTAAAATGAATTTTTCTTGTTTTTAAAATATCTCTAATGTAATTTTCAACGTCTTTCATAAGAATACCTAAAAATAGTTTTGTGAAAAATAATATTAATAATTAATTGTTTTAAAAAAAAATAGTAAAGTGTAAAGAGAATATATTTATCCTCTTTGTTCTTTTGCTTTATATCTTAAACCTTTGTAACCACATTTTCTGCAAGTAGTTGCACCAGCAGGGTTACGAGCATTACATTTTAAGCAGATTTTTACATTGAACATTCTGTTTTCTGCTTCTTCAAATCTTGCCATTAATAACTCCTCCTTATAATCGTGAAAATAAATAATAATAAACCGTTATGTTATACATAACTATTAATTAATTATTTTGATTTAATAGTATTTAAAGGTTTAGTTAAAATAAGCCAAATTAAGAAAAAAAATATAAAATTTGAAATAATTTCTAACCTAAAATAATGAAGTATTATTCCCGGTTAGCATCCTTTAAAAATTCATTTTGAACCTTTACAACTTCAGCACTTGTGTCAGCTTCACTATATGCTTCCAATAAATCATGATTGAGTTCTAAAAAGGTATGACCCCATTTATAACCATTCATTAAATCACGTGCCTCATCCTTGAAACGAGTGATGTATAATGTGGCACTTATAGCTTCAACAGTTGACAATATGCATGCTTTTCCATAGTTGACGGGATTAGTTGCAATTAAAAAAGGCAATGACCTGTGATATTTTGATAAAGAAAAGAATTTTTTAGAACTTGACACCTCATTCCATGAACAGTCAAGTCCCACAATTCCTCTTCTTTGTACATAACGGTAGTCTTCATAGGATACAGCTTTTTCAGCATATGGATTTAGAACTATTGCACCTGAGGGAATTTTATTGATGTTTTCAACTAATCTGCACTTTCCCATCTTTGCCAATTTTATAGCTGTGCATTTTTTCTTGTCACACTCATTTGCATGAAAAACTGTAATTTTCATTTTATCCTGCCACTTGTTTTATTGCAGACTGATTTCCTGCTTTCACCTGTTGTATTAATTCCATCTGTTCTGCAAATTGATCTTCACTCAGACCAAATTCATCATATATCTTTGGAACGTTTTTACTTTCTTTTAAAGTAATACTGTTAAGCAACGGCTCTACAAAGTCTGTGTAAGACTCACCATATGTATTTAATGTTGCATTGACTTTTGAATCTGCACCAATTATCATATATATTAAATATCCCTGTTTTTCCTGTTGAGACTGACAAATGATAATGTTCATGGTTCCATTTGATGCATTTGTGTCATTTCCCTCAACTGCCTGTGTGAAATAGATATTCCATTCATGACCATTGAAGGTTCTTTTTTCGGGATTCATCACTCCCTGCAGGTAATATATATCCATCAGTGCATTTGAATCGTCAACGGTTGATATGTTATAGGTTATCTTATTCTGTTCATCTTCATAAGATTGCATGAATTTTTCTTTATCGTTTACTAATTTTACTTTTCCGGCGAAACTACCCTTCATGAATTCATTTTCAAATGGAGTGGTTTCCGTATTTTTATTAGCATTATTATTTAACATTCCGGTAGCGAAAACAATACCTGCAATGGCAATTATTGCAACAACTACGGCAATGATAATTATATTTTTAGTTTCCATTAAAAATACTCCATATTTATTTTTATAATATATTTTTAGTAAAAGGTCTTTAATATAGGTTTAGTTAAATATTTATAGTTTTTTACCTAAGGTCTGTGTCATTTTGCAAAATTATTTTTCGGAAGTGATAAAGCGATAAACTCTCAAAAAATACATAATTATATAATAAAAATCACATAAAAATAAAGTTAATAGGATTTGAAAAGTTATCTCCAAATAAAAATTGTAGAAACTTTTTAGTAATTAAATTATAATTAAAGAAATCAGGTTATTTTATGAATAAAAAAATTCAATATCAGATACTGCTTATAATACTGATTGTTATTGTAGCGATAAATCTATCATTCATTATAGGTGATATAACTAAAAGCCCTGAAAACACATATAATGTTACTGCTATAGGCAATAATGAAAATGGTACCGTTTATAAGATTATTGCCGGTAACACTTCATCAAATGAAACCGTGGGCATTATTTTAGGCGTTCATCCAAGGGAACATGAAATTCATGAGGAGATTAATAAAACAATTTATAACATTACCAGTGAAAACGGTACTCAGAATCTTACCAAGAGATATGTTGTTTATTATATCAAAACCATACCTAGTTTAACATCACATGATGAGACAAGGGCTGCAGGCGAGGAGCTTGCCAATAAGTATATAGTTCCGAATATTGCAAATGACAATCCGTTTATTGTTATTGATGTCCATGAGATAGATCCTAATTATGAGTATTCCAATTTCATATTTAGTTTATCAAATAGAACCCCTCAAATAAATTCATATATGGCCAAGCTAGCTAATGATGTCAATCTGGTGGATTATAATTTTGATTTGGGAACCAGTCCTGAGAAAGTTACAATCCCTATTGCAAATAAAGGAATTAATACCATTCTTATGGAAACATCAATTACAGATTCGATTACTCAAAAAAATCAGACTGCTCAAAATCTTATAAGAAGTCTAGACAGTTTAGTCCCGTGATATCATGAAAAATGTTCGTGGAATTTTAATTGGAAGAATGCAACCTGTTCATAACGGACACATGGAAGTTATTAAACAGGTTTTAAGTGAAGTAGATGAAATCATCATTGGAATTGGCAGCGCTCAAATGAGCCATGAAATTAAAGATCCGTTCACCGCCGGAGAAAGGATTGTTATGATGAGTCAAGCTTTGGCGGACAGTGGAATTGACCCATCAAGATACTACATCATTCCTATGCAGGACATTAATTTTAATGCCGTTTGGGTTTCACATGTCAAAATGTTAACTCCTCCTTTTTCAATTGTCTATTCAGGCAATCCTCTGGTCAAACAATTGTTTAAAGAGGAAGGTTTTGAAGTCAGACAGCCTCATTTATATGATCGTCTGCATTTATCAGGCAGTGAAGTTAGGCGCCGTATTTTAAATGATGAAAATTGGAAAGAGCTCGTTCCAAATGCTACCGTTGATTTGATAAATGAGATTAATGGTGTTGAAAGAATTAAAAATTTGTCACAAAAAGAAGTAAGTGATATATAACATGAGTTATATAATTAATTGTTGGAGGTATAATCATGACTGTAAGAGTAATAGAAGCAAAAGAAGACAAAGTTACAACAGCAGATTTAATCAGTGAATTGAAAAAAAGTACCAAAATCGATTATTCAGGTGCAATATTCACTTTTGAAGGAATTGTACGTGGAAAAGAGGAAAACATGAACCTCAAAAAATTGATTTTAACCACACCCGATAAAGACAAAACAGAATCAGAAATAGAAAAGATTGTAGAAAATGCAAAAATAAAATATAATGTTCATGAAATATCAGTTGTCCACTACATCGGAGAGTTTTATACAGGAGACATGTTATTTTTAGTGGCAGTTCTTGGTGCACATCGTGGAGAAACACTTGATGCATTAAAAGAAGTTATTGAAACCGTAAAATATGAGGTTGAATTCAAAAAAGAAGAAATATCTGAAGAAGGCACTAAAACCATCCTAGCAGGAGGTTAAGATGACCTTCTTATTTATTTTGAAATTAATTATACTATTTTTAATCGTTTATGCAATTATAAAAAATTTAAAAACCCTTCTAAAAGCAGGAATTATTGTTTTAATAATATTAATACTGTTGAGATTTGTAGGATTATATTAGATAATCCTATTTCCCAATGATCACTTCGGTAGATTTGATGATTGCAGTGACATCATCACCTTCAGCTAAACCTAATTTTTCAGCAGATTCCTTAGTAATAACAGCAGTAATAGTGTTAGGCTCTGAAATTTCGATTTTAATATTAGCCATAACAGCTCCTAATTCGACATTTGTAATTTTACCTTCTAATTGATTTCTTGCACTAAGTTTCATTTT